>DFWO01000020.1:19072-22583 GCA_002380945.1 Methylococcaceae bacterium UBA4132
GTGTCTTTCGTGTCTTTCGTGGACTATAACTATGCGTAACTTATCCGCACCAAACAACGCTCCGCATCAACCTCAGGCACTTTAATTGGTATCAACATCGTTTGCGTATTAATGTCTGCCAATTCCGCTTCAGGAATCTGTCCTTTCATCGCCAACAACACGCCGTTAGGACTAAGCAAATGCGCCGTCAGTTTCATAATATCAGGCAAGCTAGCAAAAGCGCGAGTGATGATAATATCAAACCCGTGTTCAGGCTGATAATCTTCTGCACGACTATGAATCACACTAACGTTTTTCAGTTTCAATTCCAAAATGACTTGCTGCACAAAGCGGGTTTTTTTCGCATTACTGTCTAGCAACACAAACTCCACCTCAGGCAGACAAATCGCTAACGGAATCCCTGGAAGCCCTGCGCCTGTGCCGATGTCTATCACGCGCTTACCTTCGATATGCGGCAAAATTGCCAAGCTATCGAGAATATGCAAACGCGCCATATCTTCATTATTACGCACAGCAGTAAGGTTATAGGCTTTATTCCATTTAGCAATCAGCTTAATAAAATCCAGCAGTTTTTCGATTTGTTCAGGGGTATGTGGCAGGTTTAAAGCGTCTAAACCAGAGACGAGAATATTACGACAGGCTTCCATTAGGCAGATTTCTTCTTTAAATAAACTAATAATAAGGAAATAGCGGCAGGTGTCATGCCCTGCATTCGTGAGGCTTGCCCTAAAGTTTCAGGGCGTTGGCGATTCAGTTTTTCGACCAGCTCATTCGATAAACCCGATACGTCGGCATAGACAAAATTATCGGGAAGTTTTAAATGGTCATATTTCAGAGCCTTATCAATTTCCGTTTGCTGTCTGGTCAGATAACCCGCGTATTTCGATTGAATCTCCACTTGTTCAGCAACCGCTTCATCAACTGTATCGCTGTCTTCCAAGAACGATAATAAATGTTGAATATCCACCTCAGGACGGCGTAACAACTCGGTTAAACTCGCTTCTTTCAACAGCGGCTTGCCCCAATAATGTTCCACCTGCTGAGCCTCATGACTGCCAGCGCGTATCCATTTTTTCTTCAAGCTGTCTTGTAATTCACTGATAGCGTTGCGTTTATTTTCAAAAGCTTGCCAACGTTCATCATCCACTAGCCCCAATTCACGCCCTTTTGCAGTCAACCGCAAATCGGCATTATCTTCGCGCAACAACAAGCGATATTCCGCACGACTAGTAAACATCCGATACGGCTCTTGCGTGCCGCGTGTAATCAAATCATCAATCATCACGCCCATATAGGCTTCATCGCGCGCAGGACACCAACTTTCTAAACCCTGCACCAAACGCGCCGCATTCAAACCCGCAATCAACCCTTGCGCCGCCGCCTCTTCATAACCTGTCGTGCCGTTGATTTGTCCCGCAAAAAACAAACCGTCCAAATGCTTGGTTTCCAGCGACATTTTTAAATCACGCGGATCAAAAAAATCGTATTCAATCGCATAACCCGGCCGCAAAATTTCCGCATTCTCAAAACCTTCCATCGAACGCACGAGGTTATACTGCACATCAAACGGCAAACTGGTGGAAATACCGTTCGGATAAATTTCGTGCGTGTTCAGCCCTTCGGGTTCGATAAAAATCTGATGCGAATCACGGTCGGCAAAACGCACAATTTTATCTTCAATCGACGGACAATAACGCGGGCCGATGCCTTCAATCACCCCGGAATACAGCGGCGACCGATCCAGACCTGCACGAATAATATCGTGCGTTCTTTCATTGGTGCGCGTGATATGGCAAGGAATCTGCCGTGGATGCTGAGCGCGATTGCCCATAAACGAAAACACAGGCACAGGCGTATCACCATGTTGTTCTGCCAAACGACTAAAATCAATCGTGCGTCCATCAATACGCGGCGGTGTGCCTGTTTTTAAACGGTCAATGCGAAACGGCAACTCACGCAAGCGTTCTGCCAAGGCGATTGAAGCTGCATCCCCTGCCCTACCACCGCTGTAATTTTCTAAACCAATATGAATCTTACCCGCTAAAAACGTCCCAGTCGTCAACACTACAGCCCGCGCCGAAAAATCCAAGCCCATAAGCGTTTTCACACCCACAACTTTCGTGCCTTCAACAATTAAATCGCTCACCGTTTGCTGAAACAGCGATAAATTCGGCTGATTTTCTAACGCCCAACGCACCGCTTGCTTATACAACTGCCTATCGGCTTGCGCGCGAGTAGCGCGTACCGCAGGACCTTTGCTAGCATTGAGCGTACGAAATTGAATACCGCCCACATCAATTGCCTTAGCCATGATGCCACCTAAAGCATCAATCTCTTTTACCAAATGTCCCTTGCCAATACCACCAATCGCAGGATTGCAACTCATCTGCCCCAAGGTGTCGATATTTTGCGTCAATAACAAGGTCTTCGCTCCACACCGCGCCGCCGCTAACGCGGCTTCCGTCCCTGCATGACCGCCACCGATGACGATTACATCAAAATCTTTTTTAAATTTCACAAGTTTTTCTACTCTAAGCCAGTGCTATAATTACCACGTTTTTAAACTTTCACTATTATAAGAGTTAAACCATGAAAAAACGTAAAAATCCGCAGTTACCCGAACAGGTAACATTACAAAATCCCGTCGCCAAATACGCACGCCAGTTTAATAAAGCGGCTGTCTTTGCTGATAAAAACCAATACCGCCGCAACGCAAAACATCGGAAACAGGGGGTTCCTTTAAATACTTTCTTGAGAATATTTAAAGAAACTTTTTATTTTTACACAGCATTTGTTTTACATTCTCATCAAATTTAATTCCAGACCTTTTAGGTTTTAAAAACCTGAATCCCTCTTTATTTGTCCTCGTGGCGCAACTGGATAGCGCAGCCCCCTCCTAAGGGGCAGGTTGTAGGTTCGATTCCTATCGGGGACACCATTAAAATCAATGTGTTATGTTGTTTTTCAATGTCGCATTTTTCAAAATGTCGCAAAAATAGCGCACTTCAAAATAAAACACTACAATAAATCATAACAAACAGCGCAATGATTGCCCCTGTTTTGCTTAACCTGCTACGCCTATCATCACTAATGATTTTGTAAACACGCACTGTTGATATTCCACCCTCTACTGCTTTAATGTCTTAAATTTGATTAATCGGCTATCACTTGGTTTTTCAAGAACACCTCAAACCAGCGTAGAAAATCATCAATCGACACATCAACCAACATGGTTAAGTTATCAATGTCCTTTGCCATCCTAACGCGCCACGGTTTGCGTGATTGTCGATAGATTAAAACAGGTTCGCGGTTGCCCGCTTGCTTTAGTGTCTGTTGCCACCAATCGCTTAAATTTAGCGTTTCGCACCGTTTAACCTCAATGGCTAGTGTTTCTATGCCTACGATGTCAAAACCGCCCTTATCGCTTTGCAGGGTGTTTCTTTGCAATTGTGGCGCGTATTGCCTAGCGTCATCATAAACACGGTCTATTATCGGCTGTAGCAGTTTGATA
>DFWO01000184.1:0-2121 GCA_002380945.1 Methylococcaceae bacterium UBA4132
TGCTTTTAGATGAGATTTTGAACACGTTCTAAGAAAAAATGGCTGATATTTAACAATCATCAATACTTTCGTCACTGAGTTGTCGTTGTTTTATGCCATACAAATAGTCATGACGGTATGATATTACCGATATGCTAAACTTAATGGGTAATTTAAAATGGCTAACTGTAACAAATAGTTATGAATGCGCTTTATTATGCGATTAGTAGCGTAGCGGGTAATATTTGTAACGTAGAGTACAACACTTTTAACGGAGTACATAATGCACATACACAACCATAAAGAATCGGGTTTTACCTTGCTAGAACTGTTAGTCGTGCTGGGTATTATTGCTATGCTGGCGGGCATAGTGGGTCCTCAGGTTATGAAACACATGGGGGAATCTAAAGTTAAAGCGGCTAAGGTGCAAATTGAAGAGCTAGTCGCCACTTTGGATATGTATAAGCTGGATTTAGGTAGTTATCCAACCACTGAACAAGGTTTGAAAGCACTGATTGAATCCCCTAATAATGCTAAATATTGGAATGGTCCTTATCTGCGTAAATCTAAAGTACCTGTCGATCCGTGGCAACATGATTACATTTATGTGTCGCCAGGTAAGCATGGAAAATTTGATTTATACAGCTACGGTGCTGATGGCATAGAAGGCGGTGAGGATGATGATAGGGATGTGCTTAGCTGGGAATAAATCGTTTTGCATCTAAGTAGCAACAAAGGCTTTACGTTATTAGAGTTAATGGTGGTGTTGTTTATTATGGTGTTAGGTTTGTCCATCATGGGTATTAATCTTTCATCGGGTAATAACGCCACCGCACATCAACGCACCGCAAGAGATATTGTGTCGGCGTTACGTTATGCCAGAGGAACGGCATTAATGTCGCATAAAGAAACGGCGGTGATTTTTGATCTTAATAACAATAGCTACACGGTCAATAATCGCGACAAGGTTTATGTTATTCCTGAGACTATTAGAGTCACTGTAACAACAACGCAAAGCCAGTTGCTAGGACAACAGCGCGGCAGTATTCGATTTTTTGCGGATGGTTCGTCTACAGGTGGGCGCGTGTCATTAAAACGGGGCGAAAATGTGTGGCAAATAGATATAAACTGGTTAACGGGGCAGATTGAACTTAAAAATAACTAATCAACAGGGCTTTTCCTTACTGGAAATCCTGATTGCCTTTTCAATCTTAGCAGTCTCTTTAAGCATACTGCTGAATATATTTGCCTTAGGTGTCACGACGGCGAGTGTTGCTGAAGACTACACTACCGCTGTAGAGATTGCTGAGTCGCTAATGGCTAAAACGGGCATAGAAACGCCTTTGCAAGCGGGTCAAACTGAGGGCGTTCAGCATGGTAAATATCATTGGCAGGTGCTTGTACAGCCATTTGCATTAGCTTTCGAACCCGCTGATAACGCCACATTAAGTGCTGCACTTTTTAAAGTGAGCGTGACGGTAAACTGGAGCGATGACAGAAAAATCAAGTTAGTGACGCTAAAATTAGTCAATAAAGTGTTATGAAGAACAAGACTAGCCAAGGTTTTACGCTGATTGAAGTGCTGATTGCGATGACCTTGCTCAGTATGATGGTGGTATTGCTGTTTGGTAGCTTAAAAATCTGTGCCGATAGTTGGTATAAAGGTGAAAAAAAGATTGCTGAAGTCAATGAAATGGCGGTGGTTTATCATTTTTTTCAACAGCATTTAGCCCTCGCTAAACCGTTAGTGCATGATATAAAAAACAATACCTTACAAGCATCATTAGCATTTCAAGGCAAAAAACAATCTGTGCAGTTTGCGTCTGCGTTTCCTGCGAGTGCGGGGCGATTGGGCGTACAGCTTTTTACTCTTTCTATGCAAAAAGAAGACGGTCAACAAGTCATTAAAGTGAAGATTACACCACTTTCCCCGCTCGATGATACGCAAACTCAGGAAGATGTTGTGTTGCTCACAGGCGTTAGCGATTTTTCCATTGCTTATTTTGGCTCTGATGATGGCATGGACAATACTTTGAGCAATGCCAGTTGGCACGAGGAATGGCTAGAAAAAACCACCCATCCGCGTTTGCTTAAAATCTCTATTAAACGGGATGATGGTTTGTTTTGGCCAGATATGCTGAT
>DFWO01000184.1:2394-8213 GCA_002380945.1 Methylococcaceae bacterium UBA4132
AAACAACAGGGTATGGCACTGGTGCTAGTGCTATGGATATTGAGTTTATTAACGATTATGGCGGGCAGTTTCGCGTTAAGTATGCGGCGGGAAACAGTGATTGTGGCAGGGCTTAAAGATAATGCACAAGCGATGGCAGTGGCAGAATCGGGCGTGACAATCGCCGAATTTATGTTACTGAATCCTGACCCAAATAAACGTTGGCGAGCCGATGGCAGTATTTATCAAATCGACGTTGAAAACGCGAAGCTCCGCATACGGTTATTATCAGAAACAGGTAAAGTAAATATCAATCTCGCAGATCAGAGAGTGTTGCAAAATATGATGAAACACGCGCCTAATGGCAGTGAAGTACAATTGCCGTCTGCTATGATTAATCGAGCCGCTGCTATGATTGATTGGCGTGATAGCGATGATTTAGTGAGCATCAATGGCGCGGAAAAAAAACAATATCAAAATGCAGACTTGAATGACCAGCCTAGCAATAAACCGTTTCAAACACTGGAAGAATTACAAAGGGTGTTAGGTATGGATGAAGCAACATTGAAGTGGCTGGAACCATTAATTACGGTGTATTCCGATACGCCAGAAGTGAATTTACAACTCGCCAGTAAAGACGTATTACAAGTTTTATCAGGCGCGAATGCTGAATTAATCGACGTTTATGTAGCGGCAAGAGCAGAAAGCGCGAAACAGAATTTACCCGCGCCCACATCACCCTTAGACCTTACGCCATCCATGCCAAACGCTGACGTGACACTATTGACCATAGTTTCTGAGCTACAATTTGATGACCAAGCAAGCACGGTAATCAACGCGGTGGTAAAAAAATCGGATGGAAGCCAAACTACGCCCTTTCAAGTGTTAAGATGGCAACAAAACCCCGCACACCATAAGTCATTATTCTCCGCTAACATGAACCCATTAGTCGTTAAGCATTATGCTGAATCTGAATTCAACCATTGATCTGGATATTAAAACAGTTTTGCGCTGGTGGGGGCGTGAACTTAGCTTTCTAGTGCCCGAAAAGATAAAGCAACTGATTATTGATAAACAAGGTTTTATTATTATCAGGGCAGAAAATAATCAGCTGACGCTAGCTTATCAGTTTGATGGGCAAATTGAACTGTTGGCAACCGTGGAACGTGATACATCGGCACTAGCACGTTATAAAGATGTATTGGCTGCTGATGACAGACTCAGCAAAGCAAACGTTATATTGCGTTTAAGTCGGCAAGACGCGATTCAAAAAGAACTGGCATTACCTATTGCTGCCAAAGAAAACCTACATCAAGTCGTCGGCTACGAACTGGATCGTTATACACCGTTTAAAGCCGATCAAGTTTATTTTGCAGTAAAACTGCAACCTAAACCGTTAAATAATGACGCAGATCAGCTTAAAGTTTTGTTAGTGTTGACCCCTAGAGTGACGCTTAACGCACTGTGTGCCGATGTCAAAGCCTTGGGTATGGTGCCGCAGTTTGCCGATTATGGAGGTGTTGCTAATGATGTTGAGTACGGTAACCCTAGTTATAACTTGTTGCCCAATCACTTAAGACCTGAAATCGCAAAAATACCGCGCATTATTCATTCCACACTGATTACTTTAGTTTTTTTACTACTCGGTGTGGTTATCGTTATGCCTGTTTGGCTTGAATCGCAAGCCGTTGCTGCGCTGACAAAAAAAGTTCAAACGCTGGAAAAAGAAGCCAGTAAAATTAAAGCCTTGCAGCTAGAAACTGACGCGCTAATAGAAGAAACCCAGCAGTTACTCAATGAAAAAACCGCGACACCCTCGATGCTTTCCATACTCAACACCTTAAGTATTCTGATGAAAGATGATACTCACCTCGCCTATTTGCAATACGCAGATGGTCAACTACAAATACAGGGCGAATCACCGACTGCATCGACATTGATTTCCGTGTTGGAAGACTCTGACCAGTTTAGCAACGCGGTGTTTGTCTCTCCTGTCACCCAAGATAGCTTTAGTAAGCAAGAACATTTTCAAATTACCGTTGAACCCACTAAAACAGCAGACAAAGTAGACGCGAATGTTAAGTAAAGGACATGATGAAGTATTGACTGCACAGCAACAACGCTGGCTGGCAGTGGGTTTATTAATTATTGTGATATTGATTGTAGGCTTGCTGATTATGGTGCCTGTGATCAGCAAGGGCTTGGCATTGAACGATACTAAACATAATCTGTTGTTCAAGTTGCAACAATATGAACGTATCTTGGCAAAAAAAGAGGCAGTGATTGCCAGTCGCGACAAAATAAAACAACAGAGTGCAGAACAAGGCTATTTTAATGGTCAAGAAACTGAGGCATTAGCATCGGCTGATATGCAGGATGTGATTAAAAAAATAATTGTCGGGGCAGGAGGACAACTCACTAGCACGCAAACCATTCCCTCAACAGATAACACGACAGACAGCGCAACTAAATTTAATCACATTGTGGTCAGAGTCAGTATGACTGGTAATAGCGAAATGTTGCGTACGGTACTGTACAAAATAGAAACCGCTGTCCCCCTAATGATTATCAATCAGATAGACATCAGACCTGTCCGTGGTCGGCGTAATCGCAAAACAGGACTAGTTGATCCATCTAATGAATTAACGATTAATTTTCAGGCGGTTAGTTTCATGAGAAAGCCTCCCAATGGATAATAAACTGATTAAAACATTAAGCGTTGTTTGTTTCGTTCTGATGTTAATCATCACGTTGGAGTGGCTTTATGCCGCTCGCGCACAAAAAAAATTGCTAAACTCAAACAATTCCACATCAAAACAAACATTACCCGACCAAATGCCCGTTATTGGTCTAAACTTACAAGCTGAAGAAAGTTATGCAGATTTGGTCAATCGCCCTTTATTTATTACTGGCAGAAGACCTGTTGTAGACCCTGAGCAAATGCAAGCCAAGGGCGTTACTAATGAATTTGATTGGTTATTAAGTGGCGTTTATACCAGCAAAAAAGGCGTAATGGCATTACTCACTCGAGCCGTCGTAAAGACACCTGATCCGACCGATAAAACCCCAGTCGATAATTATCGAAAAGTTATAGTAGGGGGCAATGTTGATGGCTGGAAAGTGGCTGAAATTTATGCAGATGCCATCGTCTTGAATCAAGACATGACTGAAAAAAAGTTACTGCTTAGAAAAGCTAAAGCTAAAAAAACGCTGGAAGAAGAAAACAACTCCCGCGCAATGGACAGACAGACAACAACACCTGAAGCTGTTTCTGTGCCTCAAGTGGAACCTGAACCTACACCGAGCAACAATTCTGAAAATGACAACAATGCACACAATTAAAAAAACCATCACCCTAGCAGGTCTTGTGCTAACTGGTTTATCACTGTCAAGTTGTGAGTCATTAGGTTTTAATAAAATGCCTAAGTTGCCCTTAAGCTCTATTGCTGAAACCCCCATAAAACCAGCATTGCCACCCGTTAATAAATCCACCATGATTGAAGTGATGCAGACCAAAAGTGAGCTGTATCCTGCAATGGGCAATGCTATTTCAGGTGTACCGCTGGCAAGTAAAAAAACTAAACCCACAGGGACTGGTTCTTATACCCTCAATTTTGATGATGCCGATTTAGCTGAAGTAGCAAAAACCATTTTGAGCGACAGCTTAGGTGAGAACTATGTATTAAGCCCTGAAGTCAAAGGCAAAGTTACACTGCAAACTACCCAAGCTCTCACTAAAGAAGAACTATTACCCACCTTAGAAATGGTGTTGCGTATGAATAATGCGGCATTAGTGAAAGATAACAATATTTATCATATCGAACCTGCGGGCAATGCCTTATATACCTCTGATATTAGCGTCGGTGGCAACATGACAGGTTATCAAACGCGTGTTATACCTGTACGCAATGTGGCGGCTGATGAAATTGCTAAATTATTAAAACCTTTAGTGCAGGAAAAAACCATTCTTCAGACCGATAATAATCGCAATATTCTGGTTGCCTCAGGCTCAGCCGATGAAGTACAACGGGTCGTAGAAATGGTTGGCACCTTTGATACCGATGTGTTGAAAGGTCGATCTTTCGCCTTATTTACCTTAGCTCATGCTGAACCTGAAGCAATCATTAAAGAACTGGAAGTCGTTTTTAATAACAAAAGCAGTGACAAAGACCCAATCTCTGGTTTTTTTCGCTTTATTCCCATTAATCGCCTCAATGCTATTCTTGCTATCAGTCATCAAGCCCGCTACTTACCTGATATTGAAAGCTGGGTGTTTAGACTGGATAAAGCCAATACAGCATCGGGTGGCGGTGTTAATGTCTATAAAGTCCAACACGTTGATGCCGTTGAATTAGCCGATACCTTAAATGAAATTTTTAATTCTGCTCCCAAAAAAAACAAAGCAGCCACAGTAGCGGCTGGCGAACAGACAGCAGAAATAAGCTCGTCTAATGAGTCAGAAAGCAGGCATCAATCGACTATCAGTCAAGCAATGGGCGATGCTAGTGTTTCTAATGTGGGCAAAGTAAGAATTATCGCTGATGAACCCAATAACTCCATCGTCATTGTCGCGACAGCGCAAGAATATGAAGTGATTCGCCCTATTATCAATCAACTAGATGTCATGCCGTTACAAGTATTGATTGATGCCACTATTGTGGAAGTTGATCTTAAAAATGATTTGAAATACGGAATGCAATGGTCTTTTGACACGGGTAATTTTCATAACTTATTAACCAATATAGGCTCAGGAAATTTAAAAGACATTGGTCCTGTGACAGGTTATTCGTTGTTTTATTCAGGCGGCACAGCAAAAGCGGTACTGAATGCGTTGGCTGAAAAATCAGCAATTAATGTCATTGCCTCACCCTCGTTAATGGTACTCAACAATCAAGAAGCTTTTATCAATGTCGGTGATAAAGTGCCGATTGCTACCTCGCAATCTACCAATAACAACAGTGTCAATGTAACACCTAGCAACGGCATTTTGCCCACTAACAATGATAATGTTAGTGCTATTGTCTCCAATAATATCCAAATGGTTGATACAGGCGTGACACTGAAAATTACCCCGCGCGTTAATTCAGGCGGTTTAGTGTTAATGAAAATTGAACAAGAAGCCAATCAAGCCGTCCCTACTACCACTTCTACGCTGAATTCTCCCACCATTCAACAGCGCAAAATTAACAGTTCTATTGCGGTAAAAAATGGTGAAACTATTGTTTTAGGGGGCTTAATTAGAGAAGAAAATGGCAATGGATTGACGGGGATGCCCATTTTGAGTGATATACCCTATATAGGTTCGCTGTTTGGTACGACCACAAAAAACAGCAACAAAACAGAATTGGTGATTTTAATTACTCCGCGCGTCGTGCAGAATGAAAAAAATGCCCGAGACGTAACCAATGAGTTTAAGCGCAAACTGACTGGTATTTATCAGGACAACACCCCCCGCCAAGCACCGTAATGCTTTGTAACTGCAACTGCTGATGATTAGTTTAACCTGAGTTCGAGATAAAAAGCAGCTTTTTAAAAATCTGAAAGAATATGAGTTATTGATACTGAAAATGTTTCAAAAAAGCTGCTTGTGATGATTTTACATCAACTATTCTGTGATGCTGACGTTTTGTAAGCAGTATATCGCCGACTGGAATCGAAGACGCTTAGGAAATGGAGACAAGAAGCGTCATAAAAGGAAGTGTTTATGCGAAAGCGAGATAATCAAGCTTGTGGATTATTAGCAAATGAGCGGTTATCGAACGTTCAAGTGGTTTTACCTCAAACACATTTATGTTTATCGGCGAAAAGAGTTTCCGTGTATGCCAAGTTAGAATCGTTTT
>DFWO01000073.1:0-6976 GCA_002380945.1 Methylococcaceae bacterium UBA4132
AATCACTGGTTTGAACCATTACCAGCTTCTTTTTGGGTGTCATTGTTCAGCCGACCATCTTGCGTGAATACAAATCCAACACGACCGCCAAGTATAGCCAACCGCTCTGAGTGTGGATGTAAGTGATGTCCGATACCCACGCCTAATTGGCTACAGTCTGGGTAAACTGGCGTTCAATATCTTCTCGAAAATAGGCAGATGATGCTTGCTATCCGTTGTGTGAACGAATTTGGACTTCCACACCGTTATCAGTAAATTTCAGTAGGATTTTTTAACACGGGTTCAACCGCCTGCCACTCTCCATCAATTAGCTGTCGATAAAAACAACTTTCGCGTCCTGTATGGCAAGCAATACCACCTTCTTGTTCAATGTGCAGTAACAGCACATCTTCATCACAATCCATAAACAAAGCTATGACTTTTTGTCTATGCCCTGATTCTTCACCCTTGCGCCATAGCCGACCGCGTGAGCGTGACCAATACACCGCATAACCTTCCTGCACGGTTAAAGCCAACGATTCACGGTTCATCCACGCAAACATCACCACTTTGCCGCTGTCATGTTGTTGGGCAATCACAGGGATTAAGCCATCTTCTGTCCAGCGGATTTCATTTAACCAAGTCATGTTCATTATGTTTGTAAAATTGATTTAAAACAGTTAGTAAGTAGCCCGTGTGGAGCGTAGCGGAACACGGGAAACAGTGTCATCATTAACGAAAAGCCCCGCATTCCGTTACACTCCATGCGGGCTACTTGCTGAGGTACGCACTTATCGCATTTGTGATTTGTAATTTATGTATTCAATGCATTCTTCAATTTCATCAACGCTGAAAATACGCACACCCAAAAGAACCTGCAATTTTTTTCGCTTCGACCAAATATCATCTTTGTCACTGGTTACAAACACATCGCATTGACTCTTGTAGGTAGAATCTAAGTGCAAAATATCAAATCTGTTTTTTAAACCAATTACAGCGCATATTTGTTCATATTTCTCTGAGCCAGAGAAGTCATTCCAACAGATTCCTTCCAAATCATTCCATCTGTAATTTTTCAAATCATCCCATGTTGCATTCGATGGAACTCCTGAATTTTTAATACGTTTGTTTTTATTTTCATACTTGAATGTGTACAGCTCTACAATTCCCTTATTTTGAAGACTCTTGAGTTCTTGTAGAAATGCGCCTGTATCACAATAAACTTTCATTTGATAACCCGTAATATGATGTAATCGTCACAAATTGATTAATTTTCGCAATTCATCTGCACATTCTATTGCACTATGTAAGCTAATCTCTTATTGCGTGATATGTGCTTATGGGTGTTGAGCAATCCATTCACGGGTAAGTCTTTGTCCTTCTTCGATTTGCGAGGGTGTCATTTTTTCAATTAAAACATTTCTCGAATTTATGGCTTTCTCTAACCCTGTGGTAGCAGCAAGGTTTACCCACATATAAGCTTGACCGTAATCTTGTGGAACACCTTCGCCTTTATAATACATCACGCTGAGATTAAATTGTGCTAGTGCATGTCCATTATTAGCGGCTTTGCGATACCATGCGGTTGCTTGATCATGATCTTGTGGTAACCCGTTACCTCCGTCATACATCATACCGAGTATAAATTGCGCTGCTGCATCACCTTGATCAGCGGCTTTACGAAACCAAGTGGCAGCTTGACCGTAATCTTGTGGGACACCTTCGCCTCTGGCATACATCTCGCCTAGCATAAATTGCGCATTTACATAGCCCTGATAAGCTGCTTTGCGTACTTTACTCACACTGTCACTAGAGTTTAGTGTTGATTCAGCTCTTGTATCATTTGCAAACAATCCACCGAATAACAGAGCAGAAAGAACCACAAACGCAGGGAAAACACGAAATCTCACCTGATTTATTCTTTTTGGCTTACCAGAAAACAAAAAACAATTTTCTACAATTTCAAGCATATTTGCCCCTTTTTTGGGTTTGCATCGTTCCAACGCTCTGCGTTGGAATGTCTCAGTTGACGTTCCAGCGTCTTCTTATATTCTTTAATCACACAATGCTGGAGCGTAGATTTTGCAATGGTTCATTACCGTCAATGTTAATCATCACAGAATCCAAATAAAGCGTATCAGGACAAATATCTTGTTCATTTATCCACGTTACCGTGCCATCAGTAACAGCGACTTGTTTAAAATAATTAATATCTTGTAACTCTCTAAATACACCAAAATCTAATAATGGTTTGCAATCATAAAGACCATATTCACCATTAGTAAATTCAAGTATTAATTGATAATCATCCGTTGGTTTAACGGCTTTAACGCGCGGATTCATTTGTTAACGCAAGGGTTCAATTTTATAAGGCAGTTCACCAGAAACAGCGAGTTGCCAATCTGCCATTAACTCGTCCTTATGTATTTCAATCCATGCTTGTAATAATTTCATTTTGGCTTTTGGAATACTGCCTTCCAAAATATCACCCTCTGGAATAGCAACAATAACTTCGTCATCCTGATATTTAACATGGATATGCGGCAGTTTGTGTTGTTTATTATCCATGAAGTACATATAGATAATAATGCCGTAAAACATAGAAATAGTGGGCATGACTATAATCTCACTTCAATACCGCGTGAGCGCAAATGTTGTTTGGCTTGCTCAATAGTATATTCCCCAAAATGAAAAATACTTGCTGCTAAGACGGCATCGGCTTTGCCTTCTAAGATACCATCGGCTAAATGGTCTAAGTTACCCACGCCCCCTGAGGCAATGACTGGCACAGAGACTGCTTCACTGACAGCACGGGTTAGAGGCAAGTTAAAGCCGCTTTTAGTGCCGTCTTTGTCCATGCTGGTGAGTAAAATTTCACCTGCGCCGTATTTAACCATTTTTACAGCCCATGCAACGGCATCAATGCCTGTCGGTTTGCGTCCGCCGTGGGTGAAAATTTCCCAACGGTTCGGTTCACCTTCTGCGCTGACTTTTTTTGCATCAATGGCAACTACGATACATTGTGAACCGAAACGGTCGGCAGCTTCTTTGACAAATTCAGGTCTAAACACTGCCGCACTGTTAATGCCGACTTTATCGGCACCAGCATTGAGCATAGTGCGTATGTCGTCTAAGGTACGAATACCACCGCCGACCGTTAAAGGAATAAACACTTCACTGGCGACTTGTTCCACTACATGAACCATCGTGTCGCGTTCGTGGTGCGTGGCAGTAATGTCTAAAAAAGTAATTTCATCCGCGCCTTCACGGTCATAACGGCGGGCAACTTCAACTGGGTCTCCTGCATCACGAATATCAACAAACTGTACGCCTTTTACTACGCGACCGTTATCAACATCTAGGCAGGGAATAATACGTTTGGCTAGGCTCATGCGTAAGACTCGGCGATTTTTTCAGCTTCGGCGAAATCCAATGTGCCTTCATAAATCGCACGTCCTGTAATCGCGCCCATAATGCCTTGATGGGCGACTTTGCCTAACGCATGAATATCGTCCATATTGGTGATACCGCCTGAGGCAATAACAGGGATATTGATGGCTTGTGCTAAACGGGCAGTGGCTTCGACATTGACACCTTGCATCATGCCATCTCTGGAAATGTCGGTGTAGATAATGGCTTCTACGCCATCGGCTTCAAAGTGCTGGGCTAAATCTATCACGTCATGTTTGGATAGTTTTGACCAACCATCAATGGCGACTTTGCCGTCTTTGGCATCCAAGCCAACGATAATATGGCGTGGATATTCAATCGCCATATCACGGACAAAATGTGGTTCGTTGACGGCTTTAGTGCCGATAATTACATATTCCACACCTGCATTGAGATAGGCTTGGATGGTTTCTTCATCACGAATACCGCCGCCGATTTGGACGGGTACATCGGGATAGGCTTCGACGATGGCATGAATGACATCGGCATTTCTGGGTTTACCTGCAAACGCGCCATCTAAATCGACTAAATGGATGCGTCTTGCACCTAATGCAACCCAACGACCTGCTACCTCCACAGGGTTGTCAGAAAATACCGTGTCATCTTCCATGCGTCCTTGACGTAGGCGCACACATTTACCTTCTTTTAAATCAATAGCGGGGATTAACAGCATAAAAACCTCAAAAGTTAAACTTGACCATTCCAATGTAAAAAGTTTTTTAACAGTTGTAAGCCAACTGCCTGACTTTTTTCGGGATGGAATTGTACGGCGAAAATATTGTTCTGTGCCAAAGCACAGGCGAACGCATCAGGATAATCAGCGGTTGCCGCTACCACAGACATGTCATCAGGCTGAGCATAATAGCTATGCACAAAATAAAAGCGACTGTTTTGCGCAATATTTTCCCATAACGGATGGGGACGTTGCGTGACTTGATTCCAGCCCATGTGCGGTACTTTTAATATCTCACCTTGCGCATCAAATAAGGGTTCTGGAAAATGCACAACGTGACCTGAAAAAACATTGAGACCATCGGTATGACCATTTTCCTCACTGTCGGTTAATAATGCCTGCATTCCTAAGCATATTCCTAACAAGGGTTTAGTGTTGGCAACTTGTTTAATCACGCTATCCAAGCCTGATTGTTGCAATGCCTGCATACAATCACGCATTGCACCCACACCAGGGAAAACAACGCGGTCAGCAGTTAAAATTTCGTTTTCTTTAGCCGTCACTAACACCTCCACTTCGGGGGCGGCGTGTTGTAAGGCTTTGGCAATGGAATGTAAATTACCCATTCCGTAATCAATCACAGCAACAGAAGACATAAGTATAAATTTAAGTGATGACGGGGTAAGCCGTGCGTTGTTGGATTTAACATGGAGTAAAACAGCTTTAGCTGTTTATATACAGCTAAAGCGATTGAATTCCAGACTAGAGAACACCTTTGGTAGATGGCATTATACCTGCCATGCGTTCATCGGCGGTAATTGCCATACGAATGGCGCGACCAAAGGCTTTAAAAACCGTTTCAGCGATGTGATGGGCATTAACGCCTTTCAAATTGTCGATGTGTAGCGTGACACCTGCATGATTAACGAAGCCTTGAAAAAACTCTTTCAGCAAGTCCACATCGAAGTTGCCTATCATGGCTCTGGGGTAACTTACCTCATAAAACAAACTGGGACGACCTGAAAAATCAATGACAACCCGCGATAAAGCTTCATCTAATGGCACATAAGCATGACCATAACGATATAGTCCTTTTTTATCGCCCACGGCTTTCGCAAAAGCTTGTCCTAACGTAATTCCGATGTCTTCAACAGTGTGGTGATCATCAATTTCTAAATCGCCATGTGAAACTATATCCATATCAATCAAGCCATGTCGGGCAATTTGATCCAGCATGTGATCTAAAAAAGGCACGCCTGTTTCAAACGAGGCTTTACCTGTGCCATCCAGATTGAGGTTAATTTTAATTTGAGTTTCAAGCGTATTACGCTCGACTTGGGCGATTCGTTGGGTCATGTGTTTAATAAAGTCAGCGGGGCGATTTGCCCATGTTGGTTAAGTAATGTACTAAAACGTTCACATCTTACACGTTTCCAGTAGCGTTTTAAATGTGTCATGTTTTGTAGCTTTATCGTCAATATTCCATTGTCATGCTTCGGACTTAAAAACAACACGATGAGTTTTGCCCGTGCATTGTGCTTAATTGTTATAATGTCAATTAGTAAAGATACTGTAGCTTACTTTTATAGCGACCATTTATTCAATTCAAACAACTGTCATCATGAAACCAGCCTCAAACATTCATACCCACAAAATCCTCATTCTCGATTTCGGCTCTCAATATACTCAACTCATCGCACGACGCATTCGTGAAATTGGCGTTTATTGTGAAATTTATTCCTGCGAATGCAGTGATGAGGAGGTCAAAAACTTTGCGCCGAACGGTATTATTTTATCGGGTGGCCCTGAAAGCGTTACCGAAGGCAATACGCCGCGTGCGCCGCAAGCCGTTTTTGAACTGGGCGTGCCTGTCTTAGGTATTTGTTATGGGATGCAAACCATGACTGAACAATTAGGCGGCAAGGTGGAAACATCCAGCCATCGGGAATTCGGTTATGCGCAAATTCGAGCGCGTGGACATTCTAAATTACTGACGGGCATTGAAGATCATTTATCGCCAGAAGGCTTTGGTTTGCTGGATGTGTGGATGAGTCATGGCGACAGAGTGACTGAATTGCCCGAAGGTTTTATCATGATTGCCAGTTCAGAGGGTGCGCCGATTGCAGGTATTGCTAACGAAGATAAAGGCTTTTATGCGTTACAGTTTCATCCAGAAGTTACCCACACGAAACAAGGTGGTCGTATTTTGTCGCGTTTTGTTTTGGATTTGTGTGGCTGTGATGCCCTTTGGACTGCCACTAATATTATTGATGATAGTATTCAATCGGTACGGCAAAAAGTGGGTGACAATCATGTCATCTTGGGTTTGTCAGGTGGCGTGGATTCCTCAGTGGTTGCGGCGTTACTGCACAAAGCGATAGGTACACAATTAACCTGCGTGTTTGTTGATACTGGCTTGTTACGTCTGCACGAAGGCGATGCGGTGATGGCAATTTTTGCTGAACATCTGGGCGTAAAAGTGATTCGTGTAAATGCCGAACAACGTTATCTTGATGCCTTAAGCGGTATTACCGACCCAGAACAAAAACGCAAAATCATTGGCAATTTATTCGTGGACATTTTTGATGAAGAAGCAGGCAAAATCACTGACGCGAAATGGTTAGCACAAGGCACGATTTACCCAGACGTGATTGAATCAGCAGGTTCTAAAAGCGGTAAAGCGCATTTAATTAAGTCGCACCATAATGTCGGTGGTTTGCCTGAAAACATGACGCTGAAATTAGTCGAACCGTTGCGCGAATTGTTTAAAGACGAAGTGAGAAAATTAGGCTTGGAGTTAGGTTTGCCTGCCGACATGGTTTTTCGTCATCCATTTCCGGGGCCTGGTTTGGGCGTAAGAATTTTGGGCGAAGT
>DFWO01000073.1:7146-7294 GCA_002380945.1 Methylococcaceae bacterium UBA4132
TTTGGGCGAAGTGAAAAAGGAATACGCAGATTTATTGCGTAAAGCCGATGCCATTTTTATTGAAGAACTCTATCGTCATGATTTATACGATAAAGTCAGTCAAGCTTTTGCGGTGTTTTTACCTGTTAAATCAGTCGGTGTGATGGGT
>DFWO01000152.1:0-2937 GCA_002380945.1 Methylococcaceae bacterium UBA4132
CGCCACAGTCATTGACCGTAAAGTACACAAGAAGCCACGTTGACGAGTTGCTACGTCACTGCTTGTTCAGCAAATATGTTATGCGGATGTTTTTGCATTCCCGCAACGCGGTCGAATCCACAAACGTAATTCCCTGGCTTTTGCCACAACGACTCTGCATAAACGCTGCCAACGGCTCTAAATCCTCTGCCATTAACTCAACAAAACAGTGGTCGCTTGGTAAACGCGGATACTCTTTTCGACGATAAACATAAATGTGTTTGAGTTAAAGCCACTTGAACGTTCGATAACCGCTCATTTGCTAATAATCCACAAGTGTGATTATCTCGTTTTCGCTTCAGGACTTGGCTTTATGTCGCTTTTGTCTCCATTTTGTAAGCGTGTCCGATTCCATTCAGTCAGATATTGAGTACAACAGTCGTCAGCATCATACCAGCGTGATGTGAAATTATCACAGCCAGCTTTTTTTAAGTCGAGTTTAAATTTTAATGATATCAAATCACTCAGTATTTAGAGCTGCCAAAAATATGCTTTTTACTCCTATGGAAATTAAAAACCAAATTCGTGTACTGCCAATAGCAATAAAGTGCCTGCAAACACACCAGCTAATACGTCATCAAGCATAATACCTAAGCCACCGTGGACTTGTTTATCTATCCATTTAATGGGCCACGGTTTGAGTATGTCGAAAAAGCGAAACAACACAAAGCCAATAATCATGGCTTGCCAAGTGTATGGCACAAACCACATAGTGATTAGATAGCCTGCTACTTCATCCCAAACAATGCCGCCAAAATCATGTTCATTCAGTTTTTTAGCAGCAACATCACAAAACCATACCCCTACCACTGTGGCGATAATGGTGAGTAAACTGTAAATCAGGTTATTGGCTTGAGCAAACAAGTAATAAACTGGGATGGCGGCGATTGTGCCGCACGTTCCAGGGGCTTTTTTAGCTAATCCCGAACCAAAGCCGAAGGCTAGAAATAACAAGGGGTCAGTCATTATCTGTTTGGCGGTTAGCTTGGCGTTACCGTAATGGGGTTTAAGAAAAATGCTCATAACCTTTGACCTCTAATGATTGAATGATGCCCGATTTATTGAGTCGTAAACCTAGCTCCGCTTCAATAATACCAATTTTTTGACAATTGGCAGGCACTAGCGCGGTTTTTTCAGGGCTGACGGTAAAGCACAGTTGATAATCATCACCTGCTACTAATGGCAGTAACCAATCGCCTGTGTCGTTGATATAAGTTAAAACGGTAGTCGATAACGGTAACTCTTCCCAATACAGACACGCACCGACTTGGCTTTGTTGCAAGATATGCCCTAAATCACTGGTCAGACCATCGGATATATCAATACAGGCATTCGCCACGCCGCACAGGTTTTGACCTGTTTCACATGCGGGTTCAGGTTGATTAAATTGTTTTAGTGCGTTATCAGGTTGCGTACAGTGGTAGCCTTGGAGAATTTTCAAACCTACGCCTGCATCACCAATGTTGCCTGATAGGTAAATAAAATCACCGACTTGTGCAGCAGAACGAGTGAGTGCTAGACCGCGTGGTACTAAACCCAGTGCCTGAACAGTGAGTGTCAATGTACCAGCGGTCGTATCACCACCAATTAAATCAACATGGTGGCGTTCTGCTAACGTTAAAAATCCCCTTGCAAATGCGCTTAACCATGCTTCATTGACGCTAGGTACGGTTAATGCCAGTGTCACTGACAGCGGTTTTGCACCCATGCTGGCTAAATCGCTTAAATTAACGGCAAGTAGTTTATGACCGAGTTGCTCTGGGTCTGCGTCTTTAAAGAAATGCACGTTTTCCACCATCGTATCGGTGGTAATAGCCAGTTCATAGCCGTCTGGTATGGTTAATAACGCACAGTCATCACCAATGCCTAAGCGGGTTGATGAATTTTTAACGGTTTGTTGGGTAAAAAAACGCTGAATCAGCGCGAATTCAGAAAGGGGCATAAAACTATTTTGAATTGGCTTTGGCGTTGATTTCTACAGCACGGGTTTGTTGAGCAACTTTATCTAAAATGCCATTTACATAACGATGACTGCCATCGGCACCAAAACATTTAGCGAGATTAATACCTTCGTTTAAAATCACACGATAAGGCATATCTAAACGATGTGATAATTCATAAACACCTATCCTTAAAATAGCTCGTTCTACAGGGTCGATACTATCGACAGGACGATCAACAAATTCACTTAATGCTTGATCAATTAGCTCTAAATTTTTAGGTACGCCGTGAAATAATTCGGTGAAATAACTTTTTTGCGCATCTTTTAAACGCTCTTCTTCTAAAAATTGCCGTTCAATTTCACTCAGGTTTTGTCCTGTCATTTGCCATTGATATAAGGCTTGAACGGCGGCTTTTCGTGCATTAGTACGCGCTTGACTCATTAGTTTTCCATAGGGTTAAATAAATTGATGGGTAGCTTCCACTTTTTTAAAGCTTAAGCGTTCACAGATACGCTGGCAATAGGAAATTAATGATTGTTGATAACTATCTGGTTGCATTTGAGTTTCTGTTTATAGTGCTAATTGTGCGGATAAATGAGCGATTTATAAAGAGATTTTTGCTTTAAGTAAGTTATGGGTATTGTCGAAGTAAATTTTTTATAAAATAATCAGTTGACGAAGTGGCTTTAATGCCATACAATGCGCAGCTTATCCAAATATTGGAGGGGTTCCCGAGCGGCCAAAGGGATCAGACTGTAAATCTGCCGGCTCTGCCTTCGGAGGTTCGAATCCTCCCCCCTCCACCATCTTGAGTTAATTGAGTCTGCGGGTGTAGTTCAATGGTAGAACTCCAGCCTTCCAAGCTGATCACGTGGGTTCGATTCCCATCACCCGCTCCATAGTCTATCGAATTAAGCTCATATAGCTCAGTAGGTAGAGCACTTCCTTGGTAAGG
>DFWO01000152.1:3146-10861 GCA_002380945.1 Methylococcaceae bacterium UBA4132
AATCCGGTTATGAGCTCCATTTAAGACGTTGCGTGATATGTTTGTAAATAAGCGTTTTAGGTTTTGGATTAGGTGTCTTCTGCATTAATTGAAGAGCCAAATTATCCTTAGCTTGAAGAGTGTTCAACTGATTATTAAGTTTGTATCGCCAATTTTTAATTGGTGGTTGAATAATAATTTTAGTTGGTGTAGTATTATAAGTTCGATTTTTTCTGAATAGGTCAGTAGTTCAATTGGTAGAATAGCGGTCTCCAAAACCGCGGGTTGGGGGTTCGAGACCCTCCTGGCCTGCCATTCAGGTTAAAGTAACAAATACCATCTATTTTCATAATAAATAACACATGAAAACTCAAGCAGAAGCACCGACAGCTGTTTTTGATGTTGTCAAGCAAGTCTTTTCCGTTGTCTTTGTAGTTGCTGGTGTGGCTGCATTCTATTATTTCTCAGAAGCTGTTCCTCTTATATATCGGGTTCTTGGTTTGTTAGTCGTTGTGCTGGCAGTATTAGGCTTGATGTTTACGACTGATTTAGGTAAAAGTGTTTGGCTTTTTATTTTAGAAGCAAAACAAGAGGTTAGAAAAGTTGTTTGGCCTACTCGCGAAGAAACCACTCGCACTACTTTACTGGTTTTTGCAATGGTCACCATTGTTGGACTTATTCTTTGGTTTTTAGATATGTTCCTCTTTTGGGGTGTACGATTGCTGACAGGTCAGGGCGGATAAAAATATGGCTTTGCGCTGGTATGTTGTACACGCCTATTCCAACTTTGAAAATAAAGTTAAGCAAGCTCTGGAAGAGAGAATTAAACGCGATGGATTAGAACAGTATTTTGGCAAAATCTTAGTGCCTACTGAGGAAGTTGTTGAAATGCGTATGGGTCAACAGCGAAAAAGCGAAAGAAAATTCTTTCCAGGTTATGTATTAGTTCAAATGGAATTGACTGATGAAACTTGGCATCTGGTCAAAGATGTACCTAGAGTATTAGGGTTTATAGGCGGTACTTCCGATCGTCCTGCCCCTATTTCTGAAAAAGAGGCGATGTCTATACTTGATAGAGTAGAGGAAGGCGTAAATAAACCGCGTCCAAAAACTTTATTTGAGGTTGGTGAGGTTATCAGAGTCATTGATGGACCATTTAAAGACTTTAATGGTGTTGTCGAAGAAGTTAATTATGACAAAAATAAGTTGAAGATATCAGTGCTTATTTTTGGACGTTCAACGTCAGTTGAATTGGGCTTTAATCAGGTTGAAAAAAGCTAATTATTTTGTAATTAGCAATTACTAAATCTCTATCTGCGTAAGGTAGGGATTTTTTGTGTCTAGGGGAGCGTAAAATGCGTTTGCACCCATATTGGAGTAAGAAATGGCAAAAAAAATAACAGCATACATTAAACTACAGGTAAAAGCGGG
The DNA here is from genome assembly GCA_002380945.1 of Methylococcaceae bacterium UBA4132. Lineage (GTDB taxonomy): Bacteria > Pseudomonadota > Gammaproteobacteria > Methylococcales > Methylomonadaceae > UBA4132. The sequence goes on from DFWO01000152.1 coordinate 4,557, forward strand.
TGAAGCAAATCCAAGTCCCCCCGTTGGTCCTGCATTAGGTCAACGTGGCGTAAACATTATGGAGTTTTGTAAAGCATTCAATGCAAAAACTCAAGATGTAGAGAAAGGCTTGCCATTACCTGTCGTTATCACCGTCTATAGTGATCGTAGTTTTACTTTTATCACTAAAACGCCACCTGCTTCAATTCTTTTGAAAAAAGCACTAGGTCTAAAAAGTGGTAGTAGCAATCCAAATACTAAAAAAGTCGGTACAGTGACTCGCGAGCAATTAGAAGAAATTGCAAAAACTAAAATGGAAGATTTGAACGCTGCAAATCTTGAAGCAGCAGTAAAAACAATTGCAGGCAGTGCGCGTAGCATGGGTCTGAATGTGGAGGGATTATAATGGCTAAGTTAACAAAAAAAGCGAAACTAATTAAAGCGAAAGTTGATAAAACCAAACAATATTCAATTACTGAAGCAGTTGCTATATTAAAAGAGTTAGCTACAGCTAAATTTGCCGAAGCCATTGATGTTAGCGTTAATTTAGGCGTAGACCCGCGCAAATCTGATCAAAACGTGCGTGGTGCAACGGTATTGCCAAATGGTACAGGTAAAAGTGTTCGCGTTGCAGTATTTACTCAAGGTGCTAATGCTGAAGCCGCAAAAGCAGCAGGTGCTGATATTGTCGGTATGGATGATTTAGGCGATTTAGTCAAAAAAGGCGAAATGAATTTTGATGTCGTAATTGCTTCTCCTGATGCAATGCGCGTTGTCGGTCAATTAGGTCAGATTTTAGGTCCTAGAGGTCTGATGCCTAATCCTAAAGTTGGCACAGTCACTGCTGATGTTGCTACTGCTGTTAAAAATGCTAAGTCTGGTCAAGTACGTTACCGTACTGATAAATCGGGCATTATTCATTGTACACTGGGTAAAGTATCATTTGATGCTGCTGCGGTTCAGGGTAACTTAGAAGCTTTATTGGCAGATTTGAAAAAAATGAAGCCAACTGCTGCAAAAGGTGTTTACATTAAAAAGATTACGCTATCTTCAACCATGGGTCCTGGCTTATGGTTAGATGCTAGTAGTCTTAATAGCTAAGCATTAAAAGAACTTTGGGTTACCGTTTATTCGGTAACCGTCAAAGACCGCAGGTGTTGAAAAACTTAATACAAACATAGTTAAAAACTGTGTTTCCTGCGTAGACGGGCTAGACCTACCTAGTGGGGAAAGAAACCGTAAGGAAGCATTCTATAAGAATGCGTTTTATTTATCTGGACACTCCAGAACACTACCGGAGGTAATCTGTGGCACTCAATTTAGATGGCAAAAAAGCTGTCGTAGAAGAAGTTGCTCAATACGCCGCTAAAGCGCATTCTGCTGTTGCGGCAGAATATCGTGGTTTAACAGTAACGGAATTGACCGAACTGCGTAAAACGGCGAGAGAAACGGGCGTTTATTTGCGGGTGGTAAAAAATACTCTGGCAAAACGTGCAGTAGCAGGTACTGAATTTGAATGTATGCAGGACAGTTTGGTTGGTCCTTTGCTGATTGCATTTTCAATGGAAGACCCAGGTTGTGCAGCGCGTTTAATCAGTAATTTTGCCAAAACTCATGACAAATTAATTACTAAGGTTGTTGCTATTGGTGGGCAATCTTATGGTGCTTCTGAATTAGCCCGTTTGGCAAGCCTGCCAACGCGTGATCAAGGTATCAGCTTGTTGATGTCGGTTATGAAAGCACCTGTAGAGAAATTAGCACGCACATTGGCGGCACTTCGCGACCAGATGCAAGAGCAAGAAGCAGCATAATTTAGTTAAATCTGTTATCCCGTCCTATCGGCGGTTTACAACTATTATTTTAGAGAAACTCACAATGGCAATAACAAAAGAAGACATTTTGGAAGCAGTCTCCAATATGACCGTTATGGAAATCGTTGATTTAATTTCAGCGATGGAAGAAAAATTCGGCGTATCAGCCGCTGCTGCTGTTGCAGCCGCACCTGTTGCCGCTGCCGCCGCAGTTGAAGAACAAACAGAATTTGATGTTATTCTGACTGGCTTTGGCGACAATAAAGTAGCTGTTATTAAAACAGTTCGTGGTATTACAGGCTTAGGCTTGAAAGAAGCGAAAGATGCTGTTGAAGGCGCACCAACTGTTCTGAAAGAAGGCGTGCCTAAAGCAGAAGCAGAAGATATTAAAAAGCAACTGTTAGAAGCAGGCGCGACTGTCGACGTTAAATAATATCGTTGACACACAACACTAAGGCTTATGCCTTTGTAAGTAGGGCTGGTGACTTATGTCACCGGCCTTTTACTGTTTGACATAAATGCAAAACAATTATGTCTCCAGCAGTTGCCCCCCTGTTGCACGCAGCACAGTAGAAACAATTCATGATGAAAAGGTCTGGAAGCGATATGTCCTACTCTTTTACCGAAAAAAAGCGTATACGAAACAACTTTGGGAAAAGCACTGAGGTGCTTGATGTCCCGTATCTTTTAGCAACGCAAATAGATTCTTATGCCAGTTTTTTACAATCAGGTGTTACGCCCGAAAAGCGCACTGATACTGGTTTACACGCGGCATTTTCTAGCGTATTTCCTATTGAAAGCCATTCAGGTTATGCCGTATTGGAATATGTAAGGTATAGATTAGGCGAACCCTTATTTGATGTCAGAGAATGCCAACAAAGAGGAGCAACCTTTGCTGCACCTTTACGCGTATTGGTGCGACTGGTTATCTATGATAAAGAAACCCCAGTTAATGCCAAAGTCGTTAAAGACATTCGCGAGCAAGAAGTTTATATGGGTGAATTGCCCTTAATGACCGATAACGGCACATTTGTTATTAACGGCACTGAGCGCGTTATTGTGTCGCAATTACACCGCTCACCAGGCGTGTTTTTCGATCATGACAAGGGTAAAACCCACTCATCAGGTAAGCTGCTGTTTAATGCACGCGTCATTCCTTATCGTGGTTCTTGGTTGGATTTTGAATTTGACCACAAAGACTGCGTTTATGTGCGTATAGATCGTCGTAGAAAAATCCCCGCTACCATTCTTTTGAGAGGTTTGGGCTACGATAACGAAGAAATGATTAAAATTTTCTTCGATACCAATAAATTCACCTTAAATGCTGATAAGTGTTTATTTCACATCATTCCAGAAAGAATGCGTGGTGAAATTGCAGCATTTGATATTAAAAATAACGATCAAATCTTGGTCGAAGAAGGACGACGGATTACGACTAAACATATCCGTGAAATGAATAAAGTGGGTTTAACCCAAGTGGAAGCACCCAAATCATACCTAATCGGTAAGATTCTTGGACATAACATTATTGACCAAAGCACTGGTGAATTCATCGCTAACGTCAACGATGAGCTGACTGAAGCCTTGATTGATCGTTGTATTGACAGTGGCATTACCGAATTGAGTACGCTGTTTGTCAATGATTTGGATAATGGACCTTACATTTCTAATGCAATGCGCATTGACAACACGACTAATGCTTTAGAAGCGTTAGTTGAAATTTATCGCATGATGCGTCCTGGTGAACCACCAACTAAAGAATCTGCGGAAAATTTATTCCAAAATTTGTTTTTTACTGATGAACGCTATGATTTATCCACCGTAGGACGGATGAAATTCAATCGTCGCTTAGGTAGAGAAGAAATTATTGGCACAGGAACGCTTACTAAAGAAGACATCATTGATGTTCTGAAAGAACTGATAAAAATCCGTAACGGTAACGGCACAGTTGACGATATTGACCATTTAGGCAATAGACGGGTACGTTCAGTCGGTGAAATGATTGAAAACCAATTCCGTGTTGGTTTGGTGAGAGTTGAAAGAGCTGTTAAAGAACGCTTAACCTTGGCTGATTCAGAAGGCTTAGTGCCACAAGAAATCATTAATGCCAAACCAGTTTCAGCGGCAGTGAAAGAATTCTTTGGCTCTAGCCAATTGTCACAGTTTATGGATCAAAACAATCCATTATCCCAAGTGACACATAAACGCCGTGTGTCTGCTTTAGGACCAGGTGGTTTAGCGAGAGAACGCGCAGGTTTTGAAGTGCGAGACGTACACGCAACCCATTATGGTCGTGTGTGTCCGATTGAAACGCCTGAAGGACCAAACATTGGTTTAATTAACTCGCTGTCAGTTTATGCGCGTACTAATAACTATGGATTCTTAGAAACGCCGTATCGTAAAGTGGTTGATGGTCAAGTGACCGATCAAGTCGATTATTTGTCCGCTATCGAAGAAGGTGAGTTTGTTATTGCGCAGGCCAGTGTGCCAGTCAATGCAGATGGCAGACTCGTAGATGGCTTAGTGTCTTGTCGCCATAAAGATGAATTTGCCTTGGCGATGTCCGATACCGTGCAGTATATGGACGTGTCATCCAAACAAATCGTTTCAGTCGCTGCTTCAATTATTCCATTCTTAGAGCATGACGACGCGAACCGCGCTTTAATGGGATCAAACATGCAGCGTCAAGCTGTACCAACTCTAAGAGCTGAAAAGCCATTGGTGGGTACAGGCATGGAAAGAACAGTAGCAAAAGACTCAGGCGTAACAGTAGTTGCTGCGCGTGGCGGTAAAATTGAAGCGGTTGATGCTGCTCGTATCGTGGTGCGTGTCAATGACACGGAAACAGAAACGGGTACACCAGGTGTTGATATTTACAATCTGATTAAATACACGCGTTCTAACCAAAATACCTGTATTAACCAAAAGCCCCTAGTTAAACCTGGTGACATTGTGCAAGCAGGCGATATTATGGCGGACGGTCCTTCAACTGATATGGGTGAATTAGCACTAGGGCAGAATATGCTGGTTGCGTTCATGCCGTGGAATGGTTACAACTTCGAGGACTCTATTTTAGTCTCTGAGCGAGTAGTGAAAGAAGATCGTTTTACCACTATTCATATCGAAGAAAAAACCTGTGTCGCACGCGATACTAAACACAGCCCAGAAGAAATCACCGCAGATATTCCTAACGTTAGTGAAGAAGCCTTATCCAAATTGGATGCGTCTGGTATTGTTTATGTGGGGGCTGAAGTTAAAGGTGGCGATATTCTGGTTGGTAAAGTTACGCCTAAAGGCGAAACTCAACTGACTCCAGAAGAAAAATTACTTCGCGCTATCTTTGGTGAAAAAGCGGCTGATGTGAAAGATACCTCATTGCGTGTACCAGGTAGTATTGAAGGTACGGTTATTGACGTGCAGGTATTTACGCGTGACGGTGTTAAAAAAGACAAACGTGCGTTGGATATTGAGCAAGATGCGATTAAGCGTTACCGTAAAGATTTAGACGATCAGCTAAAAATTCTTGAAGAAGATATTTTCTCGCGTGTCGCTAAAATACTAATCGGTAAAATAGCTCAATCAGGCGCAGGTCAGTTAAAAGCAGGTACCGAAATTAGTCAGGATTATTTGAATAGCATCAAGCATTCAGATTGGCTGAAAATCAAAATGAAAGACGAAGAACTTAATGTTCAACTCGAAACCGTCGCTACTCAAATTGAACAGCAACGTAAAGATTTTGACGAGAAGTTTGAAGTTAAGCGCAAAAAAATCACTATGGGCGATGAGTTAGCTCCAGGTGTGTTGAAAATGGTTAAGGTGTACTTAGCTGTGAAACGACGCATTCAACCAGGTGATAAAATGGCGGGTCGTCATGGTAACAAAGGTGTTATCTCGATGATTAGACCGATTGAAGATATGCCATTTACCGCTGACGGTAATCCTGTTGACATCGTGTTAAATCCATTAGGTGTACCTTCGCGGATGAACGTAGGTCAGGTACTGGAAACGCATCTTGGTTGGGCAGCAAAAGGTCTCGGTATCAAAATCGGTAAAATGCTTGAAGCACGTTATGACGCTGAGTTAGAAAAAATCAGTGCTATTCGTGAATATTTAGGCAAAATCTACAATTCTAGCGGTCGTAAGGAAGACTTAGATTCGTTCACCGATAAAGAAATCTTAGAGATGGCAGCTAACCTAGTTGCGGGTGTGCCAATGGCAACACCTGTATTCGATGGTGCCAGCGAAGAAGATATTCGTACCATGTTAAGACTGGCTGATTTGCCAGAACATGGTCAGGTGCAGTTATTTGACGGTTTAACAGGTGAACCTTTTGAACGTGAAGTCACGGTCGGCTATATGTATATGTTGAAGCTAAACCATTTAGTGGATGACAAAATGCACGCTCGCTCTACAGGACCTTACAGTCTAGTTACTCAGCAACCGTTAGGAGGTAAAGCGCAATTCGGTGGACAACGTTTCGGAGAAATGGAGGTCTGGGCGTTAGAAGCTTATGGT
>DFWO01000118.1 GCA_002380945.1 Methylococcaceae bacterium UBA4132
CTGTCAATGCGTAACTTCTAGTATTAGCTATACTACAACACCGCTAACTATCCGCTAACTGTGGTTGTTGTATGAAATTGTAGTAATTTGACTAAAAGAAGCGTTGTAAGTAACCAAAGAGTAGAGTAAAAACACAGTACGCCATCATCTAAATTTTGAGGAGAATACCCATGCTCTGGTTACTCGTACTACTCATCTTAGTCAGTCTGTTAAGTTATCGCCAAGCTTCAATCTATTGGTCAGCTCTACTCGTTGGTTTACTGTTAGGTAATTATCTGCTGTTTAACGGACTAACGTCTGTCAGTAAAATGCTGTGGATTACTTATCTAGTCATTTTTATTCCCCTTACCGTACCGTTCATTCGACAAAAATTAATCAGTCGCCAGCTATTCCAGTGGATGAAAAAAGCCTTACCCGCCATGTCAAAAACCGAGCGCGAAGCCTTAGAAGCGGGGAATACTTGGTGGGATGCAGAATTATTTTCAGGCAAGCCTAACTGGAAAGTATTGCAAGATTTACCAATGGTTAAACTCACCGTCGAAGAGCAATCCTTTATCGACCATGAAGTAGAAACCCTGTGTGCCATGCTTAATGATTGGGACATTACCCATAATCGTAAAGATTTACCGCCTGAGGTATGGGATTACATCAAACAACATAAATTCTGCGGCATGATGATTCCTAAAGCCTACGGCGGTTTAGCATTTTCTGAAACCGCGCATTCTGAAGTGGTGATGAAAATTGCCAGCCGTTGTACCACAGCAGCTGTCACAGTGATGGTGCCTAATTCCCTTGGTCCTGCCAAGTTATTGCTGAACTACGGCACGGATGCACAAAAAAATTATTATTTGCCGCGTTTAGTAACAGGTGAAGAAATCCCCGCCTTTGCCTTGACCAGTCCTGTTGCGGGCAGTGATGCCAGTGCCATGACAGATACAGGTGTTGTGTGTCAGCAAGATGGCGTGTTAGGCATACGATTAAATTGGGAAAAACGCTATATTACCCTTGGCCCTATCGCAACCGTGTTGGGCTTAGCATTTAAACTGTATGATCCCGATAAACTGATTGGTGATACCGAAAATATCGGTATTACTGTGGCGTTAATTCCTACTAATACCAATGGTGTGTCGATAGGCAGACGGCATTACCCATTAGATTCGGCATTTCAAAATGGTCCTAACTGGGGTAAAAATGTGTTTATTCCTATGGATTATTTGATTGGTGGTGTCGCACAAGCAGGCAATGGTTGGAAAATGCTGATGCACAGTTTGACGACAGGTAGAGCGGTTTCTTTACCCGCACTCAGTGTTGCCGCGTCTAAATTTACTTGCCGCAATACAGGCGCGTATTCGCGTATCCGCAAACAATTTAATGTGCCGATTGGTGAACTAGAAGGCATTAAAGAACCATTAGCGCGTATGGCTGGGGAAACCTATATCCTGAACGCGGCGCGTTGTGTCACTAATGCGGCGTTGGATAATGGCGAACGCCCCGCCGTCATTTCTGCCATTTTAAAATATGAACTGACCGAAAGAATGCGCAGCGTGGTCAATGATGGCATGGATATACAAGGCGGCTCAGGAATTTGTTTAGGGTCAAAAAATTATCTGGGACGCTTATATCAAGTCATTCCCATCAGTATCACTGTAGAAGGTGCGAATATTTTAACCCGCACCATGATGATTTTTGGGCAAGGTGCAATGCGTTGTCATCCATTTGTTCAAGCAGAAATGGCAGCGTTACAAAATAATAATCTGATTGCATTTGATAAATTGTTATTTCAACACCTTGGTTTTTGGGCGCGTAATAAAACCACCGCGTTGTGGTTTGGCTTAACTAATGCGCGGTTTTATCAGCCATTGGGTAATAAAGATACGCAACGTTATTATCAACAAATCGCTCGTTTAAGTGCAGGTTTTGCGCTTACCGCCGATTTTGCTTTGCTAACTTTGGGCGGTACATTAAAACGTAAAGAACATATCTCAGGCTGTTTTGCTGATGTGTTAAGCAATCTTTATCTATGTTCTTGTGTGCTGAAATACTATGAAAGCCAAGGCAATCAGCAAGATGACGCGCCGTTATTACATTGGGCGTGTCAACACACGCTCTACCAAGCTCAACAAGCCTTATCAAACATTCTAACTAAACTACCGTTTCGTCCTGCCGCGTGGGCATTACGCCACCTGATTATTTTTCCCTTCGGCGAGCCTAACTCACCGCCTAATGACACACTAAGCCATCAAATCGCCGCCTTACTGATTAATGATTCTGCGACACGCGATCGTTTAACCCAAGGCATTTATATTAATCAAAATCCTGATGACGCAACAGGTAGAATCGAAGTAGCATTTAAAGCCGTGTTAGCTGCCGCGCCCGTTGAGGCAAAAATTCGCACCGCGAAGTTGGGTAAAGGCGATGTAACAGCAAGCGCATTAGCCAAAGGCATTATTACCCCAGCAGAAGCGGAGTTAATTCATAGTGCCGAACAAGCCCGATTAGCCGCTATTAGTGTGGATGACTTTAGTGCCGATGAGATACTTGGGCGGTAATGGCGTGAAGCAGAACACTAAGCCCAACAAAAAACTGTTGGGCTTTATTGTTCAGAAAGAACGTAACATTATAACATTACGCGATGTTCAGCTTTATAGCGACCGACCGTCAAGCGGTCAACACTATTTGCAACGAACCCGTGCGTTTATTTTATTGTACTTTTATACAGCTTACCTTCGGGGCTGTACTTCATTTCGTGATCTATGCCGTCTTTATCCTCGAACTCGACTTCGTACACTGGTGTGCCTTTCAGTTTGCCAAAATGCACTTTCTTGAGTTTCCATTCGACCTTCACAGCATCTGGATATATCTGCTTGAAGGCTTTCATAACTGGCGCGGGCACTTCCGCCTCGGTCACGTCTGAGGAAGCCATGGTCGGAGTCGACAGCGTCAAACCTAGCATCAGCATTGCGCCGATCAACCCTGCATATAGTTTTTGTTTAAACATTTTTTCTCTCCTACACAGTTACGGTGGACAAATAAAAACCGATGCGTCCCCCACCTAAAAGTCGCTCGATAAGTACAAACAGTCCCAATTTATAAATAAAATTCGGCACAATTTATCTGTAGTAGTTCAAACCCAGTCTGACAGTTACCGATTTTCAAAAGTCGAATATCGCGTAATATTCTAATTTTGATGAGGTAGTTCAAATACAGGTGGTCTTTCGTCGTCGTCTAAACGGAATATGTCGCCATACATAGTGTTAGTTTCATAAAAATCCTCCCAAATATACTGAGGCTGAATAATTGCCTTAGTGGGTAACGGCGCGAGGATTAAATCAGACACCCCTATCGTGGCACGAGCCGCTGTATTGAGCGCGCCTTCAAGCGCACCACCGACTAACCCATAAAATATGTTGCTGTCTTGGGCATTGGTGTTGTTAATAATACCTTTCGGAACTTCTAGCCAAGAAGTGCCGATGTTAGTAACACCATTTAGAGCTTTCTTGCCCAATTTCTCGCCATAACTTCTTTGTCGTGGTTGCTGTTGTTGATATGGTTGCTGGTAGTATGGCTGTTGGTATTGCTGCTGTTGGTACATATCATCTGCCAACACTGTCGATGCGCAAACAAGCGATAAACCCGTCAAAAGACCAGTCACAAAAAAACGATGGAACGTGTTCATAATCAATCCCGCTGTTAGGTGTTAATAATGAATTGAGTATAGCAGAGCTATCATTTTTATCTGCCTAATGCCTTGGCAAACGCATTACCCATTGTACCTTGCTGAGGGGCTGATGGTTTAGACTGCTTGTTAATGGCTTGTCGCCCGGGGCGTTCAGCTTTAATATCACTGGCATCCACCGCGCTTTTCATGGATAAGGCAATGCGTTTGCGTTCAACATCAATTTCTAACACAGTAACTTTCACCATATCGCCTGTTTTCACCGCATCTCGTGGGTCTTTAATAAAGGTGTCCGCTAAATGCGAAATATGCACCAAACCATCTTGATGCACACCAATATCCACAAACGCCCCGAAGTTTGCCACGTTGGTAACAACTCCCGCTAATTTCATACCGACTTTTAAATCACTAATTTTTTCAATCCCTGCTTGAAACTCGACACTTTTAAATTCAGGACGTGGATCGCGACCAGGTTTTTCCAGCTCTTGTAAAATATCTGAGACAGTCGGCAAACCAAATTGTTCATTGGTAAACTGAACAGGATTAAGCGAGCGTAAAAACTGACTTTGCCCGATTAAATCACGAATAGATTTATTGGTTTTAGTAATAATCGCTTCTACGACAGGATACGCTTCAGGATGCACGGCGGACGCATCTAAAGGATTATCACCATTCATCACCCGCAAAAACCCCGCCGCTTGTTCATAGGCTTTCTCGCCTAAACGCGGTACTTTTTTCAACTGTTTGCGATTTTTAAACGCGCCGTGTTCATTACGAAACGCGACAATATTTTCACTGACACTGGCAGACAAACCCGATACTTGTTTTAGCAACGCCACCGAGGCAGTATTCACATCCACACCCACCGCATTCACGCAGTCTTCAACCACCGCATCCAAACCCCGCGCCAATTGCACCTGATTAACATCGTGTTGATACTGACCCACACCAATAGATTTTGGCTCAATTTTCACCAATTCTGCTAACGGGTCTTGCAAACGTCTAGCAATCGACACCGCGCCGCGCAACGACACATCCAACGCAGGAAATTCTTTTGCCGCCAATTCCGACGCTGAATAAACCGACGCGCCCGCTTCCGACACCGTGATTTTAGTAAACTTCAGCTCACCGTACTGCTTCATCACATCCGCCACCAACGTATCGGTTTCGCGTGAACCTGTCCCATTACCAATACTGACCAACTGCACTTGATGCTGTTTAATCAACTTTGCCAAGGTCTCAATGGATTCATGCCATTGTTGACGCGGTGGATGTGGGTAAATGGTCGTGGTGTCTAGCAGTTTTCCTGTTGCATCCACCACCGCCACTTTCACGCCTGTGCGAATACCTGGGTCTAACCCCATCGTAGTTTTCGCACCCGCAGGTGCGGCGAGTAACAAATCCTTTAAATTACTGGCAAACACGCGAATAGATTCTTGCTCTGCCGCTTCACGCAATTTCAGTTTTAAATCCACATCAATGCGCGTAAACAACTTAATTTTCCACGCCAACCGCGCCGTTTCTGCCAGCCACGCATCGGCAGGTTTCGCCGTGTCTTTTACCTGCAAATGACGACTTACCACCTGAGCGCAGCGTTCATGCTCCACTTGCTCATCCAGCGCAGGTTTTAAGGTAAGCTGTAACAAATCCTCATTACGCCCCCGCAACAACGCCAACGCACGGTGCGAAGGAATTTTATGTATCGCCTCCGCATAATCAAAATAATCCTTAAACTTTGCCGCTTCTGCTTCCTTACCCGCCACCACCGTTGAGTGAACAATCCCTTGTTGCCAAACACGCTCCCGCAACTCGCTCAACACCTCCGCATTTTCAGCCACTTGCTCCATGATAATTTGCCGCGCCCCTTCCAACGCGCTAGCAGTATCGACTATGCCTTTTTCAGCATCAATAAACTGCGCGGCAAACTGTTCAGGAATCAAACGACGGTCAGCCAACAACGTATCCGCCAACGGTTGCAGCCCCGCCTCCCTAGCAATCTGCGCCTTAGTACGGCGTTTAGGTTTATAAGGCAAATACAAATCTTCCAACAGCGTTTTAGACTCCGCCGCCTTAATCGCCAACTCCAATTCAGGCGTGAGCTTACCTTGCGTAGCAATACTGTTTAACACCGTCTCACGGCGATCATTCAATTCACGCAAATAGCCCAACCGTTCCGCTAAAAATCGCAGTTGCGTATCGTCTAAATTCCCCGTCACTTCCTTACGATAACGCGCAATAAACGGCACCGTCGCGCCTTCATCCAACAAAGCAACCGTCGCACTGACCTGTTGCGGCTTAACAGCTAATTCTTCTGCAATACGAGCAATAACATCCATCGTTTTAAATCTTGGCTAGTTGATAACGGCGGCTATTGTAACAATCCTGTGAAAATCGGAGTCAAAAAACACGTTTTTTGATTCCCGTTGACTTTCTGACAAGGCAGATAGCACATACAACGCCTGAGCAAAATCTATAGGTATCGGTTAAATTTAACACCAAAAAACATAAGGGAGTTAATTGATGAATTTATGAGTAGTAACTACCACACCGTCTTGATCAGATGCAGAAACAAAAAATAGTCGGAGTATACTTTTGTCAAGAGAGGTTTCTTTTTTGGATGAAATAATTATTTGATGTGTCAACACTACGACCAATTTCATTATCGCTCAGTGAGGGCTTTTTTCATTTAATCGTCATCTAGCTACATTTGAATAGTTCGCTTTACTTCTACCCACATAAGGCAACTGTTTTTCCTTTCGTTTTTCTGATTTTAAGGAATTGATGATGAGCGCGTTACCATTAATTGCAGCAGTGCAAGCAGGCAATAGCACGGCAGTGCAAATATTAATCAGCAACCATGTTGATATTGAACAAGTCGATGAGTATGGCTGGACAGCATTAAATTGGGCGGCAGGTCGTGGTGATACCGCTATGGTCGAGCAGTTACTGAATGCTGGGGCAAATGTGGCGCATACAGGCAGAGATAATAGAACAGCGTATGCCATTGCTTTAGCCGCAGCTCATGTTGATACCGCCTTGTTATTGCAACAAGCTGAACAAAAAATCGGCATGACATCTGTCGTCCATCCTTATTGCAAAGCATACACCGTTGACGCATTGCGGAAGTTCCCTGAATGGTCGGAATCGGCTGGCGTAGCAGATGGCATTGTTTATTTGCATCACGATTTTAGTGTCACAGCGTGTTTTTGGCATGATGAAGATGTAGTGTTTCGTTCTTCATCACCCGCTTGGCAACAGTTTTGTACCGAGGAGTTAGCTTTCTTTGTTCCTACTGATTTAAGTTTAGCGGCTGCTTTGGTGCAATGATGATGCAACAAAATAAACCACTCTTGACCAGCCTTGAAGATCATAACATCGGCTCTTTAATTGAGCTGCTTGCTTTCCGCGCTGAACAACAAGCCGATAAAACAGCTTATGTTTTTTTAGTCGATGGTGAACAACAACGTGTATCGCTAACTTACAGCGAATTGGACAAGCAAGCTAAAACCATAGCCGCCACGTTACAAACCTTAGGTTTGCAAGGTGAACGCGCTGTTTTATTGTATCCACAAGGCTTAGATTATATCGCCGCGTTCTTTGGTTGTTTGTATGCGGGCGTTGTTGCCGTACCTGCGTATCCGCCGAAAAATCAGCGTAATTTGCCACGTTTGCAAGCGATTATTGAAGACAGTCAAGCCGCAATTATTTTAAGCACCCAAGCTACCTCTAATTCCGCGCGTGCTTTATATGCCGATGATAAAGGCAGTTTGCCGTGGTTGTTGACTGATCAAGCAATGGATGGCAATCCTGAACAGTGGCTTATACCTGACCTAACACCAGAATCCTTAGCTTTTTTACAATATACCTCAGGTTCAACAGGTCATGCTAAAGGTGTGATGGTCAGTCACGGTAATTTAATGGCAAATCAACAAGCCATTAAAGACGGTTTTGGACATGACCATCAATCAACTGTCGTTGGTTGGTTGCCGCTGTATCATGATATGGGTTTAATCGGTAATGTCATGCAGCCTTTGTATATTGGTGCGCCTGTTATCTTGATGTCACCGTTGGCGTTTTTAGAAAAACCCTTGCGTTGGTTACAAGCGATTTCAGATTATCAAGCCCATACCAGCGGCGCACCTAATTTTGCCTTTGATTTATGCGTGCAGAAAATCTCTGCGAAAGACAAAGCACAATTAAATTTAAGCAGTTGGCAGTTAGCATTTAATGGCTCTGAGCCTATTCATTCCGCCACATTAGATAGATTTGCCGAGGCGTTTGCCGAATGCGGTTTTAAACGTGAAGCGTTTTATCCGTGCTATGGCTTAGCCGAAGCGACTTTGTTAGTGACTGGCATTCATAAAAGCCAAGCTCCAACCATCAGAGCGTTTAATAAAAGCAAATTAGAACAACATATCGCCTGTAACAATGTCGCCCATTTAGATGATTATCGCCGTTTAGTCGGTTGCGGTACGGTAGGAAAAAATCATCAACTACGCATCGTTAATCCAGACACGCAAACGCTTTGTACAGATGGGCATATCGGTGAGATTCAAGTCAGTGGTGCGAGTATTGCGCAAGGCTATTGGCAAAATAGCGTAACCAGCCAAGAGACATTTATCACCGATGTACACAATAATCGTTGGTTACGAACAGGTGATTTAGGCTTTATTCATCACGGCGAACTGTTTATTTCAGGGCGTTTAAAAGACCTGATTATTATTCGTGGACGTAATTATTACCCCCATGATATAGAAAAAGCCGCACAAGAAGCGGTTGATTGCTTAACGCCCCATAGCTCAGCGGCATTTTCAATAGCCAGTCAAGACGGTGAAAAATTAATCTTGTTGGCAGAATTAAAACGCGCTTATGTACGACAAAACGATTTTCAGGCGGAATTTTCTGCGATTCGTAGTCGATTGGTGGAAGAATGCGGCGCACAAGCCGATGTCATCGTGTTGTTAAAACCCAATGCGATTTTAAAAACTACCAGCGGTAAAATCCGTCGCGCTGCGTGTAAAGAGCGTTATGAACATCAGCAATTAGACATCGTGGCAATTGATGATTTAACGGCTACTTACCAAACTCCGCAAGCGGAAGATATTCCGTCAAAACCAAGTATTCCGCCTGAATTAGCGTTATTGCGTCAAACATTGTTACTCGCGCCAAGTGTTGCCGCTGCACCATTATTAGCGTCTTATTTAAGCACTCGTGTCGCAGCATTATCAGGTTTAGCACAAGCGCAAATTGGCTTATCTGCTTCCGTGTTAAGCCTAGGTATCGACTCCTTAAAAGCGATGGAATTAAAATATTTTGTTGATGAATTTTTAAACATCGACTTTCCTGTGATGCTGTTGCTAGATGACAATTCGCTAACCGATATTGCTGAACACGCGCTCAAACTTGCAGTAGAAAACCCAGTCATTGAGTCTGTTAGCACTCATATCGTCAGCGCGGAAATGCCGTTATCATTGGGTCAACAAGCCTTATGGACGTTATGCCAAGTAACCGCTATGCCGACGCTATACAATATGTCGGTGGCGTTACAAATTGACTCAAACATCAATACCAACGCATTACAGGATGCGTTGCAAGCCTTAATCAACCGTCATAGTCAACTACGCACCCACTTTGGACTCAATGAACAAACGCAATTAGTACAAACTATCGTACCGTCTTTATCGCCTACCTTTAGCCAGATACATTGCGATGATGACGAGCATAGACAACAACAAATCACTGTTTGGTTGCAGCAAGCCTTTGATTTACAAAATGAGGCATTGTTAAAAACCGTCTTATTCAGCAACGCAGACGATAATCACAAGTTGGTATTTTGCGCCCATCATTTGATTGTTGATTTGCGCTCTATCACCATTTTGTTGAATGAGCTTAAAAAACTGTATCGTGCTAAATTGCTAAACCAAGACGCAGATTTACCCGCACTGACCAGCCATTATGGCGATTACATTCATTGGCAACAGCAATATTTACCAAGCCCTGCCGCTGAACAAGCATGGCAATATTGGCAACAGCAATTAACGGGCGAATTGCCCAAACTGGAATTGCTGATTCGTAAGTTTTGCCCAACAACGCCTACTTATCAGGGTAGCGTAGAAACATTAATTATCGACAAAGTAACGCAACAAAAACTGCGTGCTTTAGCCGAGTCACACAATGTCACGTTGTACACGGTATTACTGGCATTATTTAAAACCTTGCTGTATCGCTATAGTGGGCAACAAGACCTTATTGTTGGTTCACCTTTGTTAGGGCGACCCAAAAAAGCCTTTGCTGATTTGGTTGGTTATTTTGTCAATCCTGTTGCCTTGCGTTCTCGACCTGTCGGCGATAAAACCTTTGTTGATTTTCTTGCTGAAATCAAACAAACCGTACTGGGTGCATTACAGCATCAAGATTATCCATTCTCCTTGTTAGTAGAAAAGCTACATCCTGAGCGTAACGCAGGTTTATCACCGTTTTATCAAACTTTTTTTGTGTTACAAGGTGATGCTAGCGAGTGTTTTGATGCCGCTACTTTAGCTTTAGGTGTGCCAAATATTGCTATCGACTGGGCTGATTTAGCTGTTAAAAGCAGTGCGTTACCTGAAAGTATCGCGCAATTTGATTTAACGTTGATGATGGCTGAAACCGATCAAGGTTTATTAGCATCTTTTCAATATCGCTATGATTTGTTTGAGCAACAAACCATTTTGCAACTGATGGCACATTTCCAAAGTTTACTAGCAGGCGTGTTAGCCAATCCAAACCAACATTTAGCCCAATTGCCGCTATTAACTGCCGCAGAATATCAACGTCAGCAAATAGACTGGAACGCCACGCAAACTGAGTATTCGCAAGCGACAGGCATACATGAACTGGTTGAGCAACAAGCCGAAAAAACACCTGAGGCTATCGCGCTGGTCTTTCAAGATCAACAACTGAGTTACGCCGAACTCAATAGCAAAGCCAATCAACTGGCGCATTATCTGTTGGCGCGTGGCGTTAAGCCTGAAGATCGCGTAGCTGTGTGTATGGAACGCTCTTTAGAATTAGTCGTCAGCTTATTGGCTATTTTAAAAGCAGGCGCGGCTTATTTACCGATAGACCCGACTTATCCGATAGAACGGCAACGCTATTTGCTACACGATGCCGATGTGCATTTATTACTCAGTTGTTCGCATTTGGTTGACCATATAGCCCATGACGGTGTGGAAACAATCTACCTTGATGAACCCACAGTCTATGAACACGGTAATCAAGCAAATCCTGCCACTTCGATTTGTGGCAATAATATTGCCTATATTATCTATACCTCTGGTTCGACAGGACACCCTAAAGGTGTGATGGTAAGTCATACTAACGTGCTTCATTCCACTTGGGCGCGGCAACAATATTATGCTGAAACGGTCGGCTGTTATTTATTGCTGTCTTCGTTCGCCTTTGACAGTTCCGTAGCAGGTATTTTTTGGACGTTGAGTCAAGGCGGCTGTTTATGTTTGCCAGACGATCATCAACCCAAAGACCCGATGAGTTTGGGTAAACTAATTGAGCAGCAACAAGTCACTCATTTATTAGCCTTGCCATCATTGCATTCAGCAATATTGGATACCGTGTCACCCGATAAACTGCGCAGTTTAACCACAGTGATTGTCGCTGGTGAAGCGTGTGCAGTTAAAGTCGCGCAACAACATCAACGAATATTGCCTACCGTTGGGCTTTATAACGAATACGGCCCTACCGAAGCAACAGTATGGAGTACGGTATATGCCATTCAACAACCGCCTATCAGCAATAGTATTCCTATCGGTAAACCGATTAGCAATATGCAAATCTATTTACTCGACAGCCATTTACATAGCGTACCCGTTGGTGTGATTGGTGAGGTTTATATCGGTGGTATCGGCATAACGCGCGGTTATTTACATCAAGCAGCATTGACGGCAGAAAGATTTATTCCTAATCCGTTCAGCACATCGGGTGATCGTTTGTATAAAACAGGCGACCTCGCTTATTACCACCCAGACGGTAATATTGAATTTTGTGGTCGTTCTGACCATCAAGTCAAATTACGCGGTTATCGTATTGAATGCGGCGAAATTGAAGCCTGTTTATTAGCACATTCCGCCGTTAAAGATGCACTTGTGTTGATTCGTGATGAGCGTTTAGTGGCATACATCGTACTAAAACCAGATGAATCAATAGATGCTGATGGTCTTAAAACGCATATAAAAGCCGATTTGCCAGATTACATGATTCCTAATGCTTGGGTCTTTTTGACTGCGTTGCCACTTAACGCTAACGGTAAAGTTGATCGTCACGCATTAATTGTCTTGGAACGACAAATGACCACGCAAACAGATATTGTCGCACCTAGAGATGAAGCCGAAGAAGCGGTTGCCGCTATCTGGAGCGAAGTGTTAGGTGTGCAGTCTTTAAGTATTCATGATGATTTTTTTGAACTAGGAGGGCATTCCTTGTCCAGCGTTCAAGTCGTAGCAAAAGTACAGGAACTATTCGGTATTGACGTTCCTGTGAATGTCATTTTTGAAGCACCCACTATCGCTAAATTTGTCGATAGAGTGGCGGAATATCAAGACTAACTGAGGGTTTAACGATGCAAACAATAACAGGGCATGATGAACCGATTGCTAAAAATCGCGCACAATTGATATTAAAGCTGAAAAAAAATGCCAATTCAGACAGTGCGCCGATTCAAAAACGTGCTAGCAATCGAGCGGTACCGTTATCACACGCGCAAGAACGGCTATGGATTATGTCGCAATTAGAACCCGACAGTTCTATTTACAACATGGCGGGGGCGTTACAGTTGGATGGGGCTTTAAATCATGCGGCGTTGCGGCACAGTTTAAATGAAGTGTTACGCCGTCATGAAGTATTGCGCAGTTGTTTTGTTCGTGCAGAAAACCAAGGCATTCAGCGCGTAATAGCCGATGCCCAATTAATCTTGGCAGAGTTGGATTTAACTAATCAAGCCGAGTTATTTGCACACTGTGCCGATGAATTTACCCGTTCGCCATTTGATTTAAGCCACGATTTACCGTTACGCGCGTTGCTGATAAAGCAAGGACAAACGCAACATCGTTTAGTACTGGTTTTGCATCATATTGTCGCTGACCGTTGGTCAGTTGGCTTGTTAATACAAGAAGTTGCTGTCTTATACCAAGCGTTTAGCCAAGGTAAACCCTCACACTTAGCCGAATTGGCTATACAGTATGGCGATTTTGCTTTATGGCAACGTGGGCAAAGCGAAACCTTGGAAAAACATTTACCGTATTGGCAACAAAAACTGCACAACGCACCGCCGTTATTAGAATTACCGACTGATCGCGCTAGACCTCCCATACAAAGCTATCGCGGTGCGACTTTTACTTTTGAACTTACCCAGCCCTTGAGTTTAGGGCTAAGCGTATTAGCCAAACAACAGAATGTAACGCTGTTTATGTTGATGACTGCCGCGTTTAGTTTATTGCTATCACGTTATAGTCACCACAAAGACATCACTATTGGTTATCCGATTGCAGGACGCAATCAAAGCCAAACCAACAATCTTATCGGTTTTTTTGTCAATACCTTGGTCTTGCGTTGTGCATTGCAAGATGATTTGCCGTTTAGTCAGTATCTTAAACAAATTCGTGATCAAGCTTTACAAGATCAAACTCATGCCGAACTGAATTTTAGCCAATTGGTAGAAGCATTAAATCCAGTGCGTCATGCTGAGCATTCACCGTTATTTCAAGTCATGCTCGCCGTGCAGAATATCCCTAGCAGTACGTTACAACTGCCTAAATTAAAAGTCACCCCGTTAAATCTGGCTAATCATATCTCGCAGTTTGATTTAACTTTATTTATCGAACAAGGTAACGACAAATTACAGGCGGCGTTTGAATACAACACCGATTTGTTTGATGCGGCGACTATTCAACGTATGGCGCAACATTTGCAAACCTTGCTAGTAAGCATTATTAGCAGTCCGAATTCCACGCTTAAATGTCTGCCATTACTGAGCAAAGCTGAACAACAGCAATTTTTGCCTGTTCAACAAGTGACAACACCCAAAAACTCTGCGTTGTTAATACATCAATTGTTTGAACAATTTGCCCAAGCGACACCCGATAAAACCGCTTTGGTGTTTGCTAATCAAACGCTCAGTTACGCCGAACTCAATCAACGCGCTAATCAATTGGCGCATTACTTACGCGCTTTAGGTGTTAAAGAAGAAAGTCGTGTGGGCGTTAGTGCTAAACGCTCCGCTGAATTAATCATTGCCTTGTTAGCGGTACTCAAAGCGGGCGCGGCATATATTCCGTTAGACCCTGATTATCCGCAACAACGCCTAGAATATTTATTGGCAGATGCTGATATTGAATTATTGCTGACGCAAACGGAATTACTTCCTAAATTTACTAGCCAACATACCGTGTGCATTGACCAAAGTTTTGCTGATTATTCGATTGAATCGCCTAACACCTTGGTAACATCGCTTAATACTGCGTACATGATTTACACCTCAGGTTCAACTGGGCATCCTAAAGGCGTGTTAATCAGTCATGCTAATTTATTGCATTCCACGCTGACCAGAAATAAGTATTACTCAGACCAGCTAAGTTGTTTTTTACTGTTATCGTCATTTGCGTTTGATAGTTCAGTGGCGGGGATTTTTTGGACATTAAGCCAAGGCGGTTGTTTATGTTTACCGCAACAAGACGATTTAAATGATCCTAACGCATTGGCAAAACTCATTCACCAGCAACAAGTCAGTCATTTATTAGCGTTGCCGTCTTTTTACAGCACTATCATACACACTAGCAATGTGCCGTTACTGAGTTCATTAAAAGTAGTGATAGTTGCGGGCGAGGGCTGTTCCAGCACCGTGGCTAATGACCATCATCAAAAATTTCCGCACGTTAAATTCTATAACGAGTATGGTCCAACGGAAGGTACCGTATGGAGTACCGTGTATCAAAGCGTAGGTATGGAATCGAACGGGGTATTATCCATCGGTCATGCTATTGATGATATGCAGATACTTATCATGGATGCGTATGGTGAACCTGTCCCTATCGGTGTCAGTGGCGAATTGTATATTGGTGGTGCTGGTGTGGCGCAAGCATATTTGCATCAAGCCGATTTAACTGCCAAGAAATTCGTACCTCATCCGTTTGCGGTTGGACAACGCTTGTATAGATCAGGTGATTTAGGACGTTATCGCGTCGATGGCAGTATTGAGTTTTTAGGACGTGTCGATCATCAAGTCAAAATTCGCGGTTATCGTATTGAATTGGGTGAAATTGAAACCCGCTTATTACAACATCCGTTTATTCAAGGTACGGCGGTATTAGCTGTCAATAATCGGCTGATTGCCTACATCGTTGCGACTGCTGATTTAGTATCAGAAGCTGACATCTTGCGGCATCTTAAACAAACGTTACCTGATTACATGATGCCTTCTGCGGTGATTTATTTGGATACGTTGCCGCTGACACCGAACGGTAAGTTAGATAGAAATGCGCTACCCAATCCAGAAGCACATCGCTCAACACAAGTACAAGATTTTAAAGCCCCGACCAATTCCATCGAAGAAATGCTACTGACAGCGTGGCATGAAGTCTTGGAACTCAACACCATTAGCATCAACGACAATTTTTTTGCCTTGGGTGGTCATTCATTAGCGGCAATACAAGTGCGCTCGCGGATTAATGAACTGTTCAATATTGAAATGCCCGCAAAATTATTATTTGAAGCCCCAACAATTGAATTAATCGCCAAGGAAATTCTCGCCTTACAAATACAACAACAAGACGATGATGACTTAGCCTTGTTATTGCAACAGCTAGAAGACCTTTCCGATGATGAAGCTCTGGCTTTATTGAATGCTTAACAACAGGATTTTTTGAATGAACAGCACCACCGCTAAAATTGCCCATCTTAGCCAAGAAAAACAAGCCTTATTGGCAAAATTATTGCAGCAAAAAACTGCGGCTACCCATACCCGCATTGCTAAACGTAAAGATCAGTCGCCTTGTGTCTTATCGTTTGCCCAAGAACGGCTGTGGTTTTTGGCACAAATGGATGCCAATAGTGCATTTTATAATATTGCAGGCGTGGTGCGTTTACAGGGTAAATTAAACACGGCAGTGTTGGAACAAGCATTGAATGAAGTGATACGTCGTCATGAAGCTTTGCGTACCGCGTTTTTAATGGCGGAGCGTCCACAACAACACATTATTGACTATAGCCCCGTTGATTTATTAAGCGTCGATTTAACGGATTTAGACGCATCATTACAAGCGCGAGCGATTAAGCATATTTCAACACAAGAGGCGCATCGGGTTTTTGATTTGACACAAACGCCATTATTACGCGCTACCTTGTTAAAACTGGGCAAACAACAACACACGCTATTGATGACTTTACATCATATCGTTTCGGATGAATGGTCGTTAGCACTCTTTATCAAAGAACTAAGCCAGTTTTATGAAACGTTCAGTCAAGGCAAACCATCCAGTAAGCCAGAACTGGAATTGCAATATGCGGATTTTTCCTGTTGGCAACGCCAATATTTACAAGGTGAACGTCAGCAAAAACAATGGGCTTATTGGAAAGAGCAGCTAGCTAACGCACCACAATTATTGGAATTACCTACCGATAAACCGCGCCCTGTTGAAATGTCTTACCAAGGCACAACATACCATTTTCAATTAGATGCACCGTTAAGCACTGCGTTACAACAACTCAGTAGGCAAACTGATAGTACCTTATTTATGCTGTCTATGGCGATTTTTTCAGTATTGCTACAACGTCATGCAGGACAAAACGACATTTGCATCGGCTATCCTGTCGCTAATCGTAATCGACAAGAAATTGAAAATTTGATTGGTTTTTTCGTCAATACCCAAGTGTTGCGTAGCGATTTATCAGACAACCCGCGTTTTATCGACTTGCTCAGTCAAATCAAGCAACATGTTTTAAATGCGCAAAACCATCAAGACATACCGTTTGAGCAATTGGTGGATGAACTCAAACCAGAACGCAGTTTAAACCACACGCCATTATTTCAAGTGATGTTGGTGTTTCAAAACGCGCCTGTGCCATCTGTTACTTTAGCAGAGTTAAGTTTTGACATAGCCGAAGCCGAGGTTAACTTCGCCAAGTTTGATTTAACGCTGACCATTACCAACAGCGACAATGGACTACACTGTAGTTTGAATTATGCGACTGATTTATTCCACGAAAGCTCAATTATCAAATTGGCTGAGCATTTTCAGTGTTTAGCACAAGGTATCGTTGAACAACCCGAAGCGCGTTTATCAGAACTGCCGTTACTTACCAGCGCGGAACAACAGCAACTTTTAGGCAATACCGCGCAGGATTTTTCCACGCCACAAACTATTGCCCAATTGTTTGAAATACAAGCCGAAAAAAATCCCGATGCTATCGCCGTTGTGTTTGCTGAACAAACCTTAAGCTATCGCGAACTGAATCACAAAGCCAATCAACTGGCGCGTTATCTGCAAGACCAAGGCGTTCAAGCCGATGTGCTGGTTGGTGTGTGTTTACAGCGGTCTTTAGAAATGATGATTGCTTTATTGGCAATCATCAAAGCAGGTGGCGCGTATTTACCGTTAGACCCTGATTATCCGCTTGAGCGTTTAGCTTATATGTTGGATGATGCGAAAGCCGCATTGTTGATTACGGAGCAATCACTATCAACAAGCTTGCCCGCAAGCACCGATAGCCGTTTTTATATCGACAGCGATTGGGAAAAAATCACGCAAAACAACATAGAAAATTTACATGTTGCTCTGCATCCGTTGAATTTAGCGTATGTGATTTACACCTCTGGTTCAACAGGCAATCCCAAAGGCGTGATGGTGACACATCATCAAGTTACGCGCTTGTTTGCCGCGACCGAAGCGGAATTTCAGTTTAATGCAAACGATGTGTGGACGCTATTTCATTCCTTCGCATTTGATTTTTCAGTGTGGGAAATTTGGGGTGCGTTATTGTATGGCGGACGCTTAGTGATTGTACCGTATTGGATTAGCCGTTCACCGAAAGAATTTAGCGAGTTATTACAAACACAACAAGTCACAGTATTGAATCAAACACCGTCTGCGTTTGTGCAGTTGGTAAATTTACCGCCACAAGATTATGCGTTGCGCGTGGTAATTTTCGGCGGCGAAGCCTTGGATTTAGCCAGTTTAAAACCGTGGTTTACCTATCATGGCGACCAAAAGCCGCGGCTAGTCAATATGTACGGTATCACCGAAACCACAGTACACGTCACTTACCGCGCCTTAACTCAACAAGATTGTGAACAAGCAACCGTCAGTCCAATCGGGCGACCGATTGCCGATTTACAAACCTATTTATTAAACGAGCATTATCAGCTTTGCCCTGATAACAGTCGCGGTGAATTATTTGTCGGTGGTGCTGGTTTAGCGCGTGGTTATTTGAACCGTCCCGATTTAACCGCCGAACGCTTTGTACCAAATCCATTCGGTGTAGTAGGTAGTCGTTTATACAAAAGTGGTGATTTAGCGCGTCGCACTGCCAATAACGATATGGATTATGCGGGACGTATCGACCATCAAGTTAAAATTCGCGGCTTTAGAATTGAATTAGGTGAAATTGAAGCCGCGTTACTCAGTCATGCCGATATTAAAGAAGCCATTGTTTTAGCGCGTGATGAAGGCGGCAGAAAACAATTAGTTGCCTACTTGATTACTCGGCAAGCTATCAGTAATGATGTATTACTCGCGCATCTAAAACAACGCTTGCCTGATTATATGTTGCCTAGCGCGTTTGTTTATCTGGATAGCTTTCCGCTCACAGCTAACGGTAAGCTCAATCGCAAAGCACTACCTGCACCTAATATCACCGTGCAGTTAAAAAATCACTATGTTGCGCCACAAACAGCCACTGAAAAAACGCTGGTGACTATTTGGCAAGATTTATTGAGTCTTGAACAAGTCGGTATTCACGATAATTTTTTTGCCTTGGGCGGCGATTCGATACTCAGCATTCAAGTGGTTAGTCGTGCCAGACAAGCGGGCATTATCATCACGCCTAAACAATTGTTTCAACATCAAACTATAGCGGCGTTGGCGGCGGTGGCTAATCAAGAAACGGTAATTGCCGCTGAACAGGGTTTAATAAGCGGTAATGTGCCATTGACACCAATACAGAACTGGTTTTTTGCACAAGACTTTGTTAATCCACAGCATTGGAATCAAGCCCTGCTATTTGAAATAAAAGCGAATTGTAGTCCTGTCATGTTAGAACAAGCCTTGCAACGCTTAGTGAGTCATCATGATGCGTTGCGTTTGCAGTTTTATCAAGAGCAGGGCGTTTGGCAACAACGCAATCTTAGTGAAATCAACAGTGAGTTATTAGTTGAAATTGACTTATCAAATATTGCCGCTGAACAACAAGCCGCCGCGCTGGAAAAAACTGCGACTGAGCAGCAAGCGCAATTGAATTTAATGACAGGTCAATTAGTACGCGGTGTGTGGTTTGATTTAGGCACAACGCAAAATCCGCGTGTGTTAATCGCCATTCATCACTTAGCGGTAGACGGTGTGTCATGGCGGATTTTATTGGAAGATTTAAGCACACTATTATCTGGACAAACTGCGCTACCCGAAAAAACTACGTCATTCAAACAATGGGCGGAGCAGATTCGTTCAAGCACATTAATGCTGAATGCCGATTATTGGCTGGATTCGCGTCGTAAAGATGTGATTGCCTTACCTGTTGATAATTCGGCTGGAATCAATACGGTAGCCGCTGAACAAGCCCTCAGTTTTAGTTTATCGGAAGCTGATACCCACGCCTTACTAAAAGAAGTACCCAGTGCGTATCAGACCAAAATAGATGACGTGTTACTGACTGCATTAGCGCAAACATTAAGCGAGTGGTCTGGGCAATCCACGCTATTAATAGATTTAGAAGGTCATGGTCGTGAAGACTTGACTGGGCATTTAGATGTATCACGCACGGTGGGCTGGTTTACCAGTTTGTTCCCTGTGTTATTAACACTGCCCGTAGAGACGCAAAATTTTGCATCTCTACCCGTAATAAAAGAACAACTACGCGCGATTCCAGATAAAGGCATCAGTTATGGTTGGTTGCGTTACTCAGACAGTGATACCGCACAACAACTCGCTGTCTTGCCCAAAGCCTCGGTGATGTTTAATTATTTGGGGCAGTTTGATTCCTCCGTATCAGCCGATTCGCTGTTTATACCACTGAGCAGTTCAGCGGGGATGAATCGCGATGCTTTAAGTACACGCACTCATGAGTTTGAAATTGTCAGTCATATTGCGGAGGGTCAATTGCAGCTTACTTGGCGTTACAGTGGTGATCGTTATTCAAAAGCTACCATAGCGGCATTAATACAAAATTACCAACAGCAACTAAAAGATTTGCTTGCCCATTGTTTATTGCCTGAGTCTGGAGCTTATACGCCGTCAGATTTTGCCTTAGCGGCATTAACGCAAGTCGAATTGGATGAACTGAGCCTACCTGCACGGCAAGTTGAAGATTTATATCCACTCGCGCCGTTACAACAAGGTCTGTTGTTTCACAGTTTGTATGCCCCTGATTCTGGTATGTATTGCGTACAACTAGGCTGCCAGCTCAATGGTGAGTTAAACATTGCATTGTTTCAACAAGCGTGGCAACAACTGCTTGATAAATATTCAGTATTACGCACCCGTTTTCATATTGAAAACTGGAGTAAACCGTTACAACAAGTCAATAAACACGCACAGGCTACTTTTACGTTTTACGATTGGTGTGAACTGAATGAAACAGAACAACAGACACGTTGGCAACAATTATTGCTAAACGATGCCAAAATACCATTTGATTTTACTCGCGCTCCGTTAATGCGTTTAGGGCTAGCACATTGTGATGCAAAGCGACATTATTTCTTCTGGAGTCATCATCATGTGCTATTAGATGGCTGGAGTAATTCGTTGATTCTACAAGCCGTGTTTGCTCATTATGAAGCCTTAAAAAATGGCACAGAGGTACAAGCAACTCACTCACGCCCTTACCGAGATTATATTGACTGGTTACAAAAACAAGATTTTCTTGCCGCTAAAAATTACTGGCAAACTCAGCTTAGCGGTTTTACTGCACCCACTTCCTTAGGTGTGGATCGTTATAACAACGAAATACTCGACGCTTATGCAGAACATGAGCTGATTTTTTCCATTGAACAAACTCAACAACTACAAGATTTTGTCAAACAACAGCACATCACACTAAATACCCTAGTACAAGGCGTATGGGCATTATTATTAAGCCGTTACAGTGGTGAGCAAGATATTTTGTTTGGAACTACTGTTTCAGGACGACCCGCTGAATTAAGCGGCGTTGAATTTATGGTTGGCTTATTTATCAATAGCTTGCCGATGCGTGTACAAATTCCTACTGAAATTGACGTGGCGACATGGTTAAAAACCTTGTTTGAACAAAACTTAGAATTGCGCCGTTATGAATATACGCCCTTAGTACAAATACAAGGTTGGTCTGATATACCACGCGGATTGCCATTGTTTGAAAGTTTGTTAGTGTTTGAAAATTATCCAATTGATGCTGCGTTAGCAGGTGCAAATTCGGGAAGTTTGCAACGTGGTGAATTGGTTGTCGAAAATATCACTACCCAAGATTACACCAGCTATCCGTTAACTATTTCTGCCTTCCCAAGTACACAATTTAAACTGGCAATCACTTACGATGTGCAGCGTTTCGATTCTGTATCCATCCTACGGATGTTGGGGCATTTACAGACGTTGATGAATGTCATCGTTCAACAGCCAACTGCAAAACTATGTGAATTACCACTATTAACTATCGCTGAACAACAACAGTTAGTGGCTTGGAATGCTGCGGCTACAGCGGATTACGCATTGCCTGCGGGTATTCATCAATTATTTGAACAACAAGTTGAAAAAACGCCCAATGCGTTAGCTATCGTGTTTGGCAATGAAAGTCTTGATTATGCGACACTCAATCAACAAGCCAATCAAGTCGCACATTATTTGTTAAGCCTAGGCGTTCATGCAGATGATAGAGTGGCTATCTGCATGGAACGCAGTATCAATATGATTGTGGCTGTACTGGGTATTTTAAAAGCAGGTGGCGCGTATTTGCCGCTAGACCCCAATTATCCTAGCGAACGCTTAGCCTATATGTTGAATGATGCCGCCCCCGTTGCATTATTAACACAAAGTAGCTTACAGAACCATTTACCAAATAACACGATACCCCAATTATTATTGGATACTGAGCAAGATTTACTGGCTAAACAAACAGTTAGCAATCCGAACATTGCGATACAGCCACATCATCTGGCCTATATTATCTACACATCGGGTTCTACTGGACATCCTAAAGGCGTGATGATTGCGCATGGTGGGGTATGTAATATGGCTACAGACCTGCGAATCCGCTACCAACTTTGTGAAACAGATAGAAACCTACAATTTGCCTCACTTGCATTCGATATGTCGGTGGAAGAAATTTTTGGCGCGTTAATCTCAGGGGCAGCACTGGTATTGCGTACCGATGCTTGGTTAACGGGCGCATCTGAATTTTGGGCATTGTGTCAACAATATGGCATTACGGCACTTAATCTACCTACTTTGTTCTGGCAGCAACTGAGCGAAGAAGAGCAAGTTGCTATTCCGTCTACAGTACGGCTGATTGCAATAGGTGGCGATGCGGTTAATAGTCGTGCGTTAATCCATTGGTTTGAAAGAAAAGGACATCATCCACAATTATTTAATGCCTATGGACCAACGGAAGCCACCGTCAATGCGGCGATTCATACATTGACAACTGAATCGCTCAGTTGGCAATCCATCGGTCGCCCAACTGCTAACACACAGATTTATATTCTCGATACTCACCTACAGACTGTACCCATAGGCATTACAGGTGAAATTTATATCGGTGGCGCAGGTGTAGCACGCGGTTATTTGAACCGTGACGATTTGACTGCTGAGCGTTTTAGTCAGCATTCTGATTATGGGCGTATTTATAAAGCGGGAGACTTAGGGCGTTGGCTAGCTGATGGCAGTATCGAGTATTTAGGACGCAATGACTTTCAAGTCAAAATTCGCGGTTTCCGTATTGAACTGGGTGAAATTGAAACATACTTATTAGCTTGCCAAGGTGTGCGTGATGCGGTGGTGTTAGCGCGTGAAGATAAAGCTGGCAATAAACGGTTGGTGGCTTATTTAATCGCCCAAGACGGTGTTGATTTATCGACAGAGACACTACGCGTTGAATTGGCAAATCATTTAGCGGATTACATGATCCCTAACGAGTACGTCGTTTTGCCAGAATTTCCACTGACTTCAAACGGGAAACTAAATCGTAACGCCTTACCCGCACCTGATTTTTCTGTTTCACAACAACACTATATTGCTCCGCGTACCGATACGGAAAAGACCTTAGCCGCTTTATGGTGTGAAATGTTAGAGATGGAACAAGTTGGTCTGCAAGATAATTTCTTTGCATTAGGTGGACATTCTTTAATTGCCACTCAACTGATTTCCCGTTTATGCAAAATCTTTGCTATTACAATGCCGATTAAAACGCTGTTTGAGGCGGCAACACTGGAAAAGCTCGCTGAACAAGTTGAGTTAGCATTATGGGTAAACTCGCAAACAAAAACAGCACAAGATGACAGCATTGAATTCGAGGAAATAGAATTATGATGCTGACGGAGTTATTAGCAAACTTACGCGATTTGAATGTTCATCTGTCGGTTGAAGGCGATAATCTAAAATGCAAAGCCCCGCCCAATGTATTAACAGCAGAATTAAGAGGGCAACTCAAGAATAGAAAACAGGAATTAATCGCCGCGTTAAGTCACGTCAATAAGGCGAGTCATGCCACTATTGAAGCTATGCCGCGCAATGCCTTGATACCGCTATCATTCGCTCAGCAACGCTTATGGTTTTTGGATCAATTAGAGCCAAATAGTGCATTTTATAATATGACTATCGCGCTACGTTTAACAGGCAAGCTCCATATTGCCGCTGTTGCGCAAAGTTTTACCGAAATCGTCAGACGACATGAGAGTTTACGCACTGCTTTTGTCATTCTAAATAATCAGCCTGCGCAAAAGATTATCAGCCCATTTGATGTACCCGTAGCGTTTGTCGATTTAAGGGCATTACCTGAGCAACAGCGGCAAGGTGTTGCATTGAATTTATGTAAGTTAGATGCTGAAAAACCCTTTGTTTTAGCGGAGGGTGGCTTAATGCGTGTAACGCTTATCCGTTTATCAAACAAGGAAACTATTTTATTAGTTGCACTGCATCATATTGCGGTTGATGGTTGGTCATCAGACGTGCTTAATCAAGAATTTACTGCACTCTATCAAGCATTCTGTACAGGTCAAGCATCACCATTACCCGAATTGACAATTCAATACGCGGACTTTGCGTATTGGCAACGAAATTGGTTAGCGGGCGACGTGTTACAACAACAAAGCCAGTATTGGCAACAACACTTACACGGTTCGCCCGCACTACTAGAATTACCGACCGATTATCCTAGACCACCTGTGATGACGCATAACGGCGCGAATTACGAATTTGTAATACCTGACGCATTAGCAGAATCTATTCATACGTTGGGGCATAAACATCAAACGACGTTGTTTATGACGTTGTTAGCTTCGTTTATGGTGTTACTAGCACGCTACAGTCAACGAACAGATTTATGTGTTGGGACACCATTTGCTAATCGTCATCGTTTGGAGTTGGAAAATTTAATTGGTTTTTTTGTTAATACCTTAGTCATTCGTGCCGATTTAGCCGCCGCGCCTAATTTTGAACAATTATTAAACCAAATCAAAAGCACAGTACTTGACGCTGAGCATCATCAAGATTTGCCATTTGAGCAGTTAGTGGAAATCTTGCAACCTGAACGTAATCGCAGTTATAGCCCATTATTTCAGGTCATGTTTGTGTTACAAAATGCGGTTGCGCAATCGCTACAAATTGCAGATTTGCAGATTAATCACTTACAGTATGACGGAGTAGTGTCTAAATTTGATTTAACGCTACACATTTGTCCTGCCTCCGAGCATTCATTGATTGGCACATTTGAATACAACACTGATTTATTTGCTAAATCTAGCATTGCCCGATTGGCTGAACATTATTTGACCTTGTTGCAAGCCATAGTCACGCAACCGCAAGCTCGCTTATTAGAATTACCGTTACTGACTGCGGCTGAACGGCAACAAATGCTAGTTGATTGGAATGCAACAGGTAGTCAACTTCTTCCATCGTTCCCACGCTCCAGCGTGGGAACGAATCCTGCACCGCTCCAGCGGTGCGAGACACTACATGAACTCTTTGAACAACAAGCAGAAAAAAACCCCAACGCATTGGCGGTAGTCTTTGAAGAACAGGCTTTAACTTATGCCGAACTTAATGCCAGAGCCAATCAACTGGCACGTTATCTACAACAGCAAGGCGTGGTTGCCGATACTTTAGTTGGGCTTTGTGTAGAGCGTGGTTTGAACATGATTGTCGGACTGTTAGGTATACTCAAATCAGGTGGCGCGTATTTACCGCTAGACCCTGCTTATCCTAAACAGCGTCTGGCTTATATGCTGGAAGATACCCAAGCGAACATTGTTTTAACGCAACAAACACTGATTGCCACGCTTAGCGATATGACCAGCAACACGCAACTGGTTTGTTTGGATAGTGATTGGGCGGATATTGCAGTTTTTGATACGCAAAACTTAAACCATCATCTTCATCCGTTGAACTTAGCCTATATTATTTACACCTCTGGCTCGACAGGCAAACCTAAAGGTGTGTTAGTCTCACAGGGTAACGCTGTTCATTCAACTACTGCCAGATTCAACACTTATCAAGAACCTGTCCGTGGCTATTTATTGCTCTCGTCTTTTGCCTTTGATAGTTCGATTGCGGGTTTATTTTGGACGTTAGGGCAGGGCGGTTGTTTATGTTTACCGACTGATGAACAAAGTAAAGACCCGCACAGCTTAGGCGAATTAATCGCTACTCATGAAATCTCGCATTTATTAGCGTTACCATCGTTGTATGCCTTGTTATTAAAACAAGCGACCGCGCAATTACATTCACTAAAAGTGGCGATTGTGGCAGGTGAAGCCTGTAGCACAGAAACCGTTAAGCAACATTACACGTTATTACCGCAAGTGAAGCTGTATAACGAATATGGACCTACTGAAAATAGCGTGTGGAGTAGTGTGTATCTCACCGATGCGGAAGATACCGCACAAGCTGTTTCGATAGGTCGCCCTATAGTCAATGTGCAGATTTATTTATTAGATGCTCATTACCACCCCGTTCCCATTGGCGTAGTGGGCGAAATCTATTTAGGCGGTGCAGGTATAGCTCGCGGCTATTTACATCAAGCCGATTTAACGGCAGAAAAATTTATTCCTGATCCGTTCAGTCAAACAGGACAACGCTTATACAAAACAGGCGATTTAGCCAAATACCGCGCTGATGGTTGCATCGAATTTTTAGGACGTGTGGATCATCAAGTCAAAGTGCGCGGTTTTAGAATTGAGCTAGGTGAAATTGAAGCGCGATTATTAGAACTACCCGATGTGCAAGAAACGGTGGTGTTAGCGCGTGACCAGCAATTAATAGCCTATATTGTCGGCACAGCAACCGAAGCTAACTTACGCAAACAGCTAAAAAGCGCGTTACCTGATTACATGATACCGAATGTGTTTGTGTTTTTAGAGGCATTGCCGCTGACTGCTAACGGCAAACTCAATCGCAACGCCTTACCATTGCCAAACTTCAATGCCGTATCAACAGACTATAGCCCACCGACTACCGCCACCGAAAAAATGCTTAGCGATATTTGGCAACAACTGTTACACGTTGAACGCATCGGCATTCATGATGATTTTTTTGCTTTAGGTGGGCATTCCTTATTAGCAACGCAATTACTGTTTGCAGTGCGTAACACCGCTAGTTTAGCCACCGATAAATTCACGCTAAAAAACTTTTTTGAACAACCGACCATTGCCGCGCAAGCCAAAATCATCACAGGCGACGTCAGTGATGAACAGTTTGATTTTGTAGCCGAAGTGAGCTTAGATGCAGATATTGTTCCGCTAACTTCAGAGCCTATTTCTGTAGCAGAAGCATCCGCGATATTTTTAACGGGTGCGACTGGCTTTTTAGGGGCGTTTTTATTGGCTGATTTGCTAGCGCAAAGTACGGCAGATATTTATTGCTTGATTAGAGCAAACGATGAAACCCAGGCCATGCAACGACTAAAACAACAGTTACAGCGTTTTGAATTACTAGAGCGTGTTGATTGCAGTCGTATTATTGCCGTGTGTGGTGATTTAGCCGAACCGCAGTTAGGGCTAACGGACACGCGTTACCAAGAAATTGCCGAACGCGTCAGCGTGATTTATCACAACGGTGCGTTAGTCAATTTCATACAGCCATATACCCAGTTAAAACCCGCCAATGTAAAAGGCACACAAGCGGTGTTAGGACTTGCTTGTACAAAAAACGCAAAAGCCATTCATTATGTCTCCACTTTATCGGTGTTTAGCGAACTAACACCGCCGCATTGCTTAGGTTTTTCTGAACAAGATGAAGCGAAACTCACTGAATATTTAGATGATGGTTATAGTCAAAGCAAATGGGTAGCAGAAAAAATTATGCTACTTGCAAGTAAGCGTGGTTTTCCAGTCAGTATCTATCGACCTGCAACCGTCGCAGGTGACAGCATCAATGGCGTGTGGAATAGTGATGACTTTTTATGCCGTTTGCTAAAAGGTTGTTTACAACTAGGCAGTGTGCCGAATGCTAACCAACGCATAGAACTAGCTCCAGTCGATTACATTAGCAAGGCAATCGTTAAGTTATCACAACAAGTTAATTCTGTTGGTGCGTGCTTTCACTTAAATTCACCTTATTCCACTTACACGCAAGATGTATTGGATTGGTTTCAAACTGCGGGTTATAGATTTGAACGGGTTTCTTACGCACAATGGGTAAAAAAATTACTTCGTGATGCTGAGAACATAGAAAATTTTGCTTTAGCTCCGCTGTTGTCTTTATTTGCTGATGAACCTAACGAAACTGAAGAAATTCATGAAGATACACCACGCTATGATTGTCGTGCGACACAAAACGCGCTGTTTGCCGTTGGCATTGATTGTCCTCTAGTTAATGACACGCTGTTAAAAAGTTATCTTAGTTATTTTATTCGCAGTGAATTTTTTCTTCCGTCTAAGTGAGGAGGTTATGTTGCTAAATCGTCTCTAATTGTCTTATTTCACAAACAAACTTTTAAGGGTCATTAAATGATGATGAATAAACCCACTCTCCTACCGCTTACAGCAGCAATATTATTAGTATTGGCAAGTAACTCCGCCAGTGCCAAAGATCAAACGGTAACTACAAAACCGAAAAGTTCCACTAGTACGACAACATTACCTCAGATGACGGTAACAGACACAGCCGCTAGTAATGTCAATTCGCCTAATAATAAAAGTTACTTTATACCTGATGCGGTGACGGCGACAAAAACTGATACGCCCATCATGGATACGCCTTTTTCAATAAAAGTTGTGCCGCAACAAGTGTTGAAAGATCAGCAAGTGATTACCGTTGATGAAGCCTTAAGAAACGTCAGTGGCGCGGTAGCGGGTGCGGGTGGTACGGGCAATTTTTTCCTGCGTGGCTTTGGTCAGCGCAATGTTTATCACGATGGTTTTTTAAATCAAAGTCAATGGGCGCATACGGAGGATTTAACCAACGTTGAACGAGTTGAAGTGTTAAAAGGTCCTGCCTCTATTTTATATGGACGCAGTGAACCTGGTGGTTTGGTGAATTTTGTCACTAAATCGCCATTGAACGAAGCCTACTACAGTCTGCGTCAACAATTTGGTTCTTATGATTTGTATCGCACCAATGTTGATGCCACAGGTCCATTGACAGCTAACAAAGATTTGGCATATCGCTTTAATTTAGGCTATCAAACCAATCGCAATTTTCAAGAATTTGGTGGTAATGAGCGTCTATTGGTCGCCCCTAGCTTGCGTTGGGATATTTCTGATAACACTACTTCTACTTTAAAAGTGGAATACAGTGACATCAAAGAAAAAGGTAGAGGTACAGTACCATTGATGGACAATCGTCCAGCCGCTATTCCGCGCTCCAGAAATTTGGGGGATTCATGGAATCGACAAGAAGATGAATATGTGATGGTGTCTCTCAAGACCGATCATAAATTTAATGATAATTGGAAGTTACAACATCGTTTCAATTTCACTAATTATCAGTTGACTATGTCATCCTTTAGTCCCGATGGTGCATGGGCAACTATTGATCCAGCCGTTGGTGATATAAGCCGTTCTTTCTTTGCGCAAAATATAGATGGCAACGATTATCAACATAACTTTTTTAATGCCCTGGAACTAACGGGTAAATTCAATACAGGCTTTGCTAAACATACCCTGTTAGTGGGTGGTGATTATTACCGTGCCGATTATCGCGCAACCATGACAGGTTTTGGTTCGAACCCTGATCACTACGATGTCAGCAATATTTATAACCCAACACATCAAGTAAAAGCACCGATTATCAATCCAGAAGATATAACGACCAGCAATTCCACTTTGCCTTGGTTTGGGCTGTATGCCCAAGATCAAATTGAACTGCCCTATAACTTTCATGTCTTGGCAGGGTTGCGTTATGACAATGCCGAAACCAACAGTATAGCCACAGGTGAATATGCCTCTGATCGCACCCGCACCACTGAAGATAAAGTATCACCACGCGGTGGCGTAGTCTGGCAACCGATTCCTGAATTGTCGGTGTATGGTAGCTATACTGAGAACTTTGGTGCGTCAAACGGCGTGAGTCGCGGTCAGGTCTTAAAACCAGAAACCGCAACACAATGGGAAACAGGCATCAAAACGGAACTGTTTGATGGTCGTTTCAACGCGACATTGGCTTACTTTGACCTAAAAAAGGGTAATCTAGCCGTCGTTGTCGATCCACTGACCACCAAATCCGTTGGACTCGCGGAAAGCCGAGGTTTGGAATTTGACATGAGCGGTCAGATTTTACCTGGTTGGAGTGTGATTGGTGCCTATGCTTATACGCCGTTTGCTAAAACCCTTGATAACGGTGTTGAGACTGACCCAGACACAGGTTTAGATGTACCTTCTTCACAAAATGGCAAACGTCTAAACAACGCACCTAGACAAAGTGGTAGCTTGTGGACGACTTATGAACTCCAATCCAAATACTGGCGTGGACTTAAATTTGGTGGCGGTATGCAGGCGGTCGGTAAACGGGAAATCGGTTATAACGAAACCGCACAAGCACCTGGTTATGTCACAATGGGTTTAATGGCAAGTCAAGGTTGGACATTCGGTAAATCTAAAGTCACTGCGCAACTTAATGTCGATAATCTGTTGGATAAGACTTACACCAGCAGCATCTACAGTTATGGACCTACTAACTACGGTGCGCCGCGTACTTTCATGGGTTCTTTAAGATTCGAATACTAAACTCATTGCATGACGCTAAAAAATCGGCGTAAATTATGGCTCAAGGTGCATCTGTACCTTGGGCTATTTGCAGGCGCAGTGTTTGTTATCATCGGTTTGACAGGCAGTCTGTTAGCGTTTGAGCATTCTTTAGATGAAGCCTTAAACGCGTCGTTAATGCGCGTAGCCAAACAGCCAACACTTAAACCATTGAATGAAATTGTCAGCGCGGGACTCAAAGCCGTGCCTGCTAATGGTAACGTGCTGAATATCGACTTTCCAAGACATGAAGGACTCGCTTACGCATTGTGGTTTGAGCAACCGTCTAACAATCCGAATTTTCCAGAACGCCATCAAATTTTTATCAACCCTTA
Source organism: Methylococcaceae bacterium UBA4132 (assembly GCA_002380945.1). Taxonomy (GTDB): domain Bacteria; phylum Pseudomonadota; class Gammaproteobacteria; order Methylococcales; family Methylomonadaceae; genus UBA4132. The sequence goes on from DFWO01000118.1 coordinate 30,638, forward strand.
TACTGCCGAAATAACAGGGCAACGCTTATTAATTGATTTCGATCATATCTGGCGTGATCCTTTTACTGATTTTATTTTGCGTCTGCATTACACCTTAGGCTTAGGCGAGCAGGGTATGAAAATCGTCGGTTTTATTGGTATCGGTTTATTATTTTCGCTACTGACGGGATTAATTGTTTGGTGGCCATTAGGCGGACAATTTAAAAAAGCCCTGACCATGAAGCGTCATGCTAGCTTTACCCGCTTTAACTTTGATTTACACAAAACCGTCGGTTTTTACAGTGCGATTTTATTGCTATATCTAGTTTTATCGGGCGTGTATTTGATTTTTCCTGATTACGGACGCGGCTTAGTCAGTGTTTTTTCACCCGTTACACCGTGGACTAGCTATCAAAGTAATGTCTCAACGGGTACGCCAATTAGTATGGAGCAGGTTGTAAAGATAACTGATGCACAGTTTCCCGATGGACATTATCAATTCATCGACTTTCCGCAAAATGCTCAAGGTGTCTATGTCGTCGGTAAACGCGCCGAGTCTGAAGTTAATCAACGTCATCCGTATCGACAACTATGGATAGATCAATACAACGGCAACATTATTCACGAACAGCACGCTGACACGCGTAGCGCAGGCGATGTGTTTGATGAATGGCTGTATCCATTACACACAGGTGAAGCCTTTGGTTTGACAGGGCAAATCATTATTTTAATTTTAGGTTTTTTACCGTTAGTGCTTTATGTGACAGGCTTTATTCGTTGGTTACAAAAAGGTAATGCCGCGCGGTCATGATGCGTCAATCAGTAGATTTATGGCTGGAAGACTTATCACTCAGTAATGCCGAATATCAGCATTACTGGCGATTGCTTGACCATCAAGAGCAAGCCAAAGCACTGAGATTTTTTCAAGAAAAACACCGCTGCCAATATGTGAGTAGTCACGGCAAGTTACGCACCATATTGGCATCGTATACCGACACACCGCCCGAACAACTGTGTTTTGCCGTAGAAGAATTTGGCAAACCTTATTTAGTCGTTGACGGTAAAGCACATTCAGTGACGTTTAACTTATCGCATTCTGATAACAAAATGCTATTAGCGGTTAGTTATCAGTGTGAAATAGGTGTAGATATTGAAGTATGGAATAGCAAAATAGACCGTCACTTGATTGCGAACAATTGTTTTGCCAAAACGGAGCGATTATTTTGGCAATCATTACTCGACCACAAGCAAGATGCCGTGTTTTATCAATTCTGGACACGCAAAGAAAGTTTTATCAAAGCCGTGGGTGCAGGGATTAGCTTAGGCGTGGAACAAGTCATTAGTTCAGGGCAGGGTAAAGCTCGCTTTTTATCCATTCCCTCAATTTATGGGGTGGCAGCAGATTGGCAAGTAGTCGATTTGCAGTTAGGCAATGGGGTTAGTGCGGCATTGACGCTGAAAAATACCGATTTTGTGTGGCAGTGGCGGGTAATGGGAGAAAAAGAAGATAATAGACTGCGTTAAAATCAACTGGAATTGAGTGTACTGTACCGATGTTATTTTTGTCACTGTAGCCCTAAAAATCCAATATTATTATAAAAATTGGAATTAATCGTTTATTCATCTTATTATGGTTTAACCTTCCTTGGTTTAGGTTTATTTTAAAACTTATATTTTACAATGGTTGTTAATGCGTAATTCCTATTATCTGCCACCAAATAACACACGCCCGAATTCCAACGCTAAAATCACATTGCCATCACCGACAATTTCGCCTTGTTCGTAAGCGTGAACAGCATTTTTGTTACCATCCATTACATCGCAAAATACGTTGTAGGTTGTTGAAATTGTACAATCAGCCGTATCATGACCCTCTATAGTTTTAATTTCATGCGCATTGCTATCAATCACCCATATCCCGCCTCGGGTGCCAGATATTACAAATTTGCAACGACCACGCACTGTATTCAATTCATCACGTTCTTTGTTCTCGAATTTTAATGCGCATGTATTGAAAAACTCACTTAAGTCATATTCGTTAACTGATTTTTCTGTATCGTTATTTTGCTGAGCATAGAGCATTTCTACTGACGGATACCCTAATTCTTGGTGGAGCGTATTCACTTCAATGACTAAATCTTTTGGAATCGTTGCCAATGGTATAGCCGTGCCATTACCAATAGAATCTTTATTAATTTTATCAGAAAACCACACTTTTATATCGCCATCGCCTTGATCGTGAGGTAAACGAAAAATCGACTCAATTAATTTTTCGTCCCATGTCTCACCAAGAAAACTAAACAATTCAGCTAGAATTCGTTCAGGTTCCTGAACCAAAGATTCATAATTAACACGAATACACTGCTTATTATATTTACGTTCAAATGCTAATAACTTTTTGTTTTTATCAAGCCAATTATCAATCATGCCTGCCACGAAATTGGTCGGACGGTTTTGTATATAGGGAGCTAATTCATCCATGTATCCTAGCGGGCTAAATTTAAGACATGAGTTAGTAACATCCAGACAGTTTCTATACAGGCAAATATACTTTGCATTAGGAAAAACTTTATGCAATATATCAAGGTGATCGATATTCTCAGTGGATTTTTCACACCAGTTTCTTTTTCCTTTTCCTTGCGTATAACGACTCAAAATATTTGATATTACTCGCCTAGTTTCATCAATAGCCAGACAATCTCTTTGGGCAGCGGTTTCTACCTCGGGCAATTTCCCAATTGAATAATATGCAGTGGTATATAAGTCATTACACAATACGCCCAAATTTAAGTGTCCAGGGCTGCATAAATTAGGATGAGTATCAATAATACATCTTAAGAGTGTTGAGCCAGAGCGTACACAAGATAATATAAAAATTGGATTTTTACAGGATTCTGAATAATCATCTAACATATTTTTTAATCTTCATGAATGGATTTAAGAGGGTGTTCAAAATCTTCGTAACAATAAAAGATGGCTATATATTCTCTGGCATCACCGCTTCCATTTGTTTGCGCAGACTTAAAGGACGCATATCTATCCAAACGTCTTTAATGTAATTCAAACAGTCTTGTTTATTGCCGCGCTTACCAACAGCGACCCAGCCAGCAGGAATTTCTTTATATTCTGACCAAATGGAATATTGTTCTTCGTGATTTACAACGACTATATAAACGTTGTTGTCTTCTTCATCATGGATAACCAATGTCTATCTCCAAATTAAATTAATTTCTACCGTAGACGACTGCGATGGAATTACCCTCAGTGTCGAAGTAGGCGTTGTATGCTGTAGGTGCGAATTTATTCGCACCTATGACACAGTCTTAAATTTAGAGTGAGGTAAATAAACTGCTAAAACGTCTACTGCAACAGTGTTTCACAACTTAATTGTTTGGTAGCGCGTCAGATTAATTTAAGGAAATTTTTTATGTTTGTTTTTTTATGGCGTTCTTCGTGGCTAATTATTATGTTTGTACTGGTTTTAGGTATAGCCAGTGGCTTAGGGAGTGCTACATTGATTGCCCTAATTAATTCAACGCTATCACATAGAATAGGACAAATTGAGTTGTTATGGGATTTTTCAAGTTTGAGCGTTATGGTGTTATTGACTAATTTTTTGTCACACTATTTAATCATGCGATTAAGTGAAAAAACGATTTGTGAGTTACGCATAAAAATCAGTCGTTTAATTCTTGCCGCGCCTTATGCTAGTTTGCAAAAATTAGGCAAACACCGTTTATTAGCCAATTTAACTGAAGATATTAAAACCATTTCTATTGCTTGTGAGCTACTGCCTGTTTTGTGTATTCAGGCGGCAGTGATAGTGGGCTGCATCGTCTATTTAGCTTGGTTATCGTGGCAACTAGCTTTAATACTGAGCGGTATTATTTTGTTTGGTGTGCTAAGTTATAACTTGATGAATGGATTACCCAAAAAAGCCATCACGCAAGCACGCGAAGACTATGACAGTTTAAACAAAGGCTTTCGCGCTTTGACTGAAGGCATCAAAGAATTGAAATTACATAGACACCGCAGTAATGATTTTATGAATAATTCTCTATCGACTAGCGCGGATGCGTATCGGCGACATTCTTTGAAAGGCACTACGCTGTATCTGCTGGCTAATCAATGGGTGAGTTTGTTGTACTATCTGACTATTGGTTTGATTATTTGTGTACTGCCTGCATTGCCACAAATTAATCAAGAAATTGTCAGCGGATATACGTTGGTGTTTTTATTTATGATGTCACCTTTGTCGATAGTAACGACTAGTTTGCCTACTTTTGTACGAGCAAAAGTTGCGCTGAATAAAGTCCAGAAATTAGGCGGTGTATTAACAAACGTATTCCCTAGCACACAACTAATTCAACTAGACAACAGGACGCAATTTCAACGTTTATCTTTAGAAAATGTCACACATAGTTTTCATCGGGAAAAAGAGAATCGTAATTTTACTTTAGGTCCTATCAACTTGGAGTTTAAAGCAGGTGAATTGGTGTTTTTGATTGGCGGTAATGGTAGCGGTAAAACTACGCTGTCTATGATATTACTAGGGCTTTATGTGCCTGAACAAGGTGAACTACGCTTTAATGAGGTGCTTGTCACTGAGGCAAATCGTGATGCCTATTTACAAAATTTTTCAGCGGTATTTTCAGATTTTTATTTGTTTGATGAGTTGTTTGGTTTTGATAGCGACAAAGTTAATTCACAAGTGCTGGATTATTTAGACCGCCTGCATCTGCAACACAAAGTCAGTTTGGACAAGGGCAAATTCTCTACCATTGACTTATCGCAAGGACAGCGCAAACGATTGGCGTTATTAATCGCTTACTTAGAAGATCGCCCTTTTTATGTGTTTGATGAATGGGCTGCTGACCAAGACCCCGAATTTAAAGATTTGTTTTACACCGAACTGCTACCCGCATTAACTGCTAAGGGAAAAACTGTGCTTGCCATTACTCATGACGATCGTTATTTTCATTTAGCCGACCGCTGTATTAAATTAGACGAAGGTCAAATTACTAGCATTGATTACCCATCGCAACACGCATGATAAAACGCAGCTTAATTTATTTGGTGTCAATCAGCTTAGGGCTAGTGCTGATTTTGATAGCGAGTGCTTATTGGTTATTACACAGTTCGTTAGCTCGCTTAGATGGTGAAATACCGTTAAGCAAACTGTCCGCGCCTGTTACGGTAACAACGGATAATCATGGTATTCCAGCGATTCATGCCAATAACCGCCTCGATGCAGTACGCAGTTTGGGTTATATCACCGCGCAAGATCGTTTATTTCAAATGGATTTAATGCGCCGTAAAAATGCAGGGCGTTTAGCCGAATTGTTTGGACGCATGGCGGTGGATAGCGACATCAACGCTAGAACGTACGGTTTTCATCGCGTGGCTGACACAGTATCGGCTCAATTGCCTGAACAACACAAACAGTATTTGCAAGCCTACGCCGATGGGGTGAATGATTTTATTCAATCGACCAACGCGCTACCGTTTGAATTCACGGTATTAAGTTATCAGCCCGAACCTTGGCAAACGAAAGACAGTGTTTTAGTAGCGTTAGGTATGTTCGATATGCTGACTTCATGGACGGAACAAGAAGAGCGTATGCTGACAGTGATGGAAAAAACTTTGCCCGCTGACGTGGTGGCTTTTTTGACACCAGATACCGATGTTTTCACTGATAGTCTGTTGAATAACGCACCCTCGGCACGTCCTGCACAAAAAATACCTGTTGCCGCATTGCAAGCATTACTTTCACTTCCACCCTTAGCCGATGCGGTAAAGTTACACGATTTTTTTGTCGGTTCTAATGCGTGGGTTGTTTCTGGCACAAAAACGCCTGATAAACGGGCAATTTTGGCAAATGATATGCACTTAGGGTTATCAGTACCAACGATTTGGTATCGTTATGAAATGACTGTTGGTACAGATCACAATGCGGGTGTGATGTTAGCTGGACTACCATTATTAATTGTAGGCAGTAACAATACACTAGCGTGGGGTAGTACCAATTTATCAGGCGATTTTTTGGATTTAGTCAGTCTGGAACTTAATCCCACTAATGCCAATGAATATAAAGTGAGCGACCATTGGCAAGCGTTTGACACTATCAATGAAAGCATTGCCGTTAAAGGTGAAGAAAATCAGTTTATTCAAGTTAAACAAACTATTTGGGGACCTGTTTCTACGCAATCCTTATTAAATAATCCCGTTGCTATTCATTGGACAGCCTTGGATGCGAAAGCGGTTAATCTGAACTTAATGGATTTAGAAGCGGCAAAAACCGTCCAGCAAGCTGTTGACATTGTGAATAAAGCGGGTAGTCCACAACTCAATATGTTATTTGCCGATAATAATGGACAGATTGCATGGACAACAACAGGGAAAATTCCTAAACGCTATGGCAATGATGGTGCGGTTAGCCGCTCATGGGCAGATGGTAAAGCGGGTTGGCAAGGTTATGTGTCTAGCGATGAATTACCCAAACAAATTAATCCGCCAGAAGGTGTGTTAATGTCGGCTAATGATCGCCGTTTGGGTAAACAATACCCTTACGTTATTGGGCGACAATTTGCCAATGGTTATCGGGCTTATCGTATTAAGCAACGGCTTAATGAATTACAAACACTCAATGAATGGTCGATGTTTGAATTACAACTTGACACTGAAAGCGAGTATTACCATTTTTACCAACAGCTTGCTTTAACGGTTTTGACTCCCAATCTGATAGCACAACAGCCAGAACTGGGTGAAATTCGTGATTATTTATTGGCATGGAATGGTAAAGCGGATGTGCAGAGTTTAGGCTTTGCTTTATTGGAAAAATTCCGCGAACAGCTTGCAAAATCAGTATTTAGCCCTTTTGTAGCGGCTTGTAAGCAAGTGGATAAAAATTTTGATTATTCATGGTCGTATGTCGATACGCCGTTACAAGCCCTGTTGACCGAAAAACCCGCGCAATTATTGCCCGATAAGCATTATGCTGATTGGAATGGGTTTATTTTGGCACAACTACAACACAGTACTGAACAATTAAAAGCTAACTACCCCGATAAAAAACTGTCCGAATTAACATGGGGAATGGTTAATAAAGCGAAAGTCAAACATCCGTTTTCCGATGCCATGCCCTTGCTTAGTAAGCTATTGGATATGCCAGAAGATGAATTGGCAGGTTGTGGTGGTTCCTGTGTGCGTGCTGTCGGTGCAGATTTTGGCGCGAGTGAACGCATGGTGGTATCACCTGCACATTTAGACGACGCTATTTTACAGTTGCCAGCGGGGCAATCGGCACATCCTTTATCGCCTTATTATCGTGACCAACAGGTATATTGGGTACAAGGCTTAGCTATACCGTTATTGGCAGGAAAATCACAACATAGTTTGGTATTTAAACCGAATGCGCCGTAAGTTTTTCCCGTTATTCATGTTGTTAGTTATAACAAGCTGTAGCACTGCGCCAAAACGGGATATTGCCGTATCATCGCCTAACCAATGGACAGCCAATAGTGCAGTTAGCTCTAAAATCGCCACGCAATGGCTGAATGAATTTTCTGATAACACGTTGACGGCTTTAGTTCATGAAGGACTAGACCATAATTACGACTTACAAGCGGCTGCGTTAAGAATTAATGCTGCGCGTGAACAAGCGATTATCGACGGTGCGCCGCGTTTACCGCACCTAGAGGCTTCAGCAGGTTATCAACATGGTAAAAATTCACAAAACAGTGCATCGGGTTCGTTTGCTGGGCTGTTTAATTTGAGTTGGGAACTCGATGTTTGGGGGCGCATACGCAATAGTCAACAAGCTGCCGAACAAGAGGCGGTCGCTGTCGCTGAAGATTATCACGCTGCAAAGCTCTCCTTAGCCGCTCGCACTGCACAAAGTTATTTTGATTTAATCGAAGCCAATCTTCAGGTTGCCGTCGCAGAACAATCCATGAAAGACAGACGTACCATTTCCGAATTAGTACGCGGACGTTTTGAACGTGGTTTAACAGGTGGTTTAGATTTACGATTGGTGTTGACTGATTTAGCCAATGCCGAAGCGGCACTTGCCACCGCGCGGAATCAAGTGCAGTTTGTTACACGCCATTTAGAAGTCTTATTGGGACGTTATCCTAGTGGCGCATTACAGCAACACGCCAAACTCCCCATGCCACCCGCCGCTATTGCCGCAGGTTTACCCTCCGAATTATTAACCCGTCGTCCTGATCTAATCGCCGCTTTGCAACGGGTGCAAGCAACCGATTCACGTTTAGCCAGTGCGAAACAAGCGTTATTACCACGCATTACTTTAACGGCTAGCGGTGGCAGTAGTGCGGCGTTGAGCGACATCATTGATCCGCGTTCGGCGGCGTGGAATTTAGCAACGGGTTTATTGCAACCAATTTTTACGGGTGGACGGTTAGAGGCGAATATGCGTTTAAATGAAGCCCAAATGAAAGAATCCGTTAATTTATATCACAGTACCGCGCTCAATGCGTTTCGTGAAGTGGAACAAGCCTTAGCCGCTGAACAATGGCTACGCGCACAGGAAAAAGCTCTGCAAGAAGCGGTCGAACAAACTGAAGCCAGTCGCAAACTGGCTGTGTATTCTTATGGTCAGGGTTTGATTCAAATTTTAACTTTACTCGATAGTTACCGCAGTACCTTCACTGCTCAAAGCGATTACTTAACGGTACAGCGACAATTATTAAATAATCGCATTAATCTGTATTTAGCATTAGGCGGTGGCGTGTAGTGAGCAAGCTAAAAATTATTTTGCCTATCATCATGTTATTGCTAGGTGGTGCGGGGGCTTATGGACTAATAGCGACCAAACCTGTCTTAGAGCCAGAAAAAACGACCGACACTATTCCTGTCGTTACAGTAATTAAAGCACAGCCGCAAACTCTACAACTCAATGTGTCTTCGCAAGGCATCGTCAAACCACGTCATGAGCTGGATTTGAGTGCCGAAGTATCGGGTAAAGTAGTTTACTTGCATCCCAATTTTGTCGCGGGCGGTTTTTTTAATAAAAATGACGTATTAGTACGCATAGACTCACGCAACACCGATGCGGCTATTGTTCAAGCACAAGCACAAATTGCCGAAGCCAAACGCCAACTTGCTACTGAACAAGCCCAAGCCGAACAAGCCCGCACTGAATGGCAAGCCTTAGGCAAAGGACAAGCATCGGCTTTAGTGATGCGGGAACCGCAACTTGCCGAAGCACGCGCCAAACTAAAATCCGCTGAAAGCACGTTACTACAAGCCACTATTCAAGGTGAGCGTTGTGAATTACACGCGCCTTTTACAGGACGCTTTGCTAGCAAAGCTATTGCCTTAGGGCAAATCATTCAAACAGGCGAAAAATTAGCACAACTTTATGCAACTGATGTGGCAGAAGTGCGTTTACCTGTCGCTTTGGAGCAATTGGCTTATCTCGACATTGCGCTTAATCAGCAACCGCAAAAACCGATTAAAGTGACACTCAGCACACAATTGGCAGGCACATTGCAGACGTGGCAAGCTCATATTGTGCGTACTGAGGGTATGGTGGATGAAAGTACGGGTGTTATTTATCTGGTTGCCGAAGTCAAACAGCCGTATCAAAGCGATAAACCGCTATTGAATGGTTTATTTGTGCAAGCTGATATTCAAGGCAAAGCCCTAGACAATCTTTTTGCATTGCCACAGCAAGCAGTGAATGGCTCTCAAACTGTGTTGATTGTCGATAACAAACAACAATTGCATAGCCGTCATCTCGACGTATTACGCACTGAACCCAACCGTATCTTGATAAAAGACGGTTTACACGCAGGAGAGCGCATTGTGACTTCGGGCATTGATGTGCCTATTGAAGGCATGACGGTACAAGTGGACGACGCTAAATAATGGCTGTAGCTAACCGAGAACCACGCGGCTTATTGGCTTGGTTTGCCAGTAATTCAGTCGCCGCTAATTTGTTAATGTTGCTGATTTTTATCGGCGGTATTATTGGTTTTAATATCGTCGATAAAGAAGTTTTTCCGCGTTTTAATCTACATAAAATTGATATTGTTGCCTTATATCCCAGTGCAGGACCTTTAGAAATTGAACAATCGCTGTGTATCCGCATAGAAAATGCCATTGCCGAACGCGAAGGTGTTAAACGGCTCAATAGTCAAATCACCGAAGGTCAGTGTCGTATCACGGTGGCGATTTTGCCAGACCAAGATCAAGAGCAAATGATTAATGCTTTACGCGCTAGCATTCAAAGCATTCCGCGTTTACCTAAAGACATAGAAAGTATCACCGTACAAGCCGCCACGCGTGATGATGATTCTGGGGTGATTTGGGTAGCATTACATGGCGCGACCAATGCACTCGATTTACAGCGTTACGGTGAAACCGTCAGAGCAGACTTGGAACGTATTGACGGTGTGCGTTTAGTCCGAAACTACAATGAACTGGCTTATGAGGTGTCCATTGAGGTCTCAGCGGCAAAATTGCGCCACTATCAACTGTCCTTGCATGATGTCACCGATGCCATACACCGCAGTTCGTTAAATCAATCCAACGGTTTGGTAAAAACGCCTGCGGGTGAATTATCGCTGCGTGTGCAAGCCAAAGCCAGTGATGTCGAAAGTCTAAACAATATCGTATTACGCACCAATCCAGATGGTACACAACTACGCTTAGGTAGCGTAGCAACTATTCAAGATGGTTTAGAAGAACGCTTATCTGAATGGCATCATAACGGTGAAACTGCGCAAGGCTGGGAAATTCACACCAAACACAGTTCGGTTGAAGTTGCACGGCAAGTGAAACGCTATGTGGCTGAAAGACAAGCAACACTTCCTAAAGGTTTGGTGATGACCACTTGGTGGGATAATTCGCAAGCCTACGATGAGCGCGTTGATACACTGATTGAAGATGGCGTAAGCGGCTTTGTGTTGGTGTGTTTAGTACTGACGCTGTTTTTACAATTGCGCGTTGCCGTTTGGGCAGGTGTTGGTATTTTTACCTCCATACTGGGTGCGTTATGGTTTATGCCTATGCTGGATGTTTCGCTCAATATGTTGTCGCTGTTTGGCTTTTTATTAGCAATGGGTATTTTAGTTGATGATGCCATCATCATCGGTGAAAGCATTTTTTCACTGCAAGAACAAGGGCAATCGCCTCTTGAAGCGGCAATTAACGGCGTACAAGCAGTCGCCTTGCCTGTCGTATTAGCTGTGTTGGTTTCTTTGGTAGCGTTTTTACCCAGTTTATTTTTACCTGGTTGGGCAGGGCGCATGATGCAGCCGATTTGCTTAGTGATGATTTTAACGCTGGTGTTTTCATTGGTAGAAGCCTTGCTAATTTTGCCATCGCATTTAGCCGCGCCCACTGCTAAGCAAACCAAGCCTTCTAAATTGGCAGGCATACGCGCTTATCTTAACCAAGGCTTAGACGGCTTTGTCAATCGCTACTACCGCCCATTTTTACAATTCGCTTTACAGTGGCGGTATCTAACCGTTGCTTGTTTTATGATGTTATTGCTACTCTGTGTTGCGTGGGTGGAAAGCGGACGCATACGGCTATCCTTACAAGCCGATGTCGTGAAAGACAGTTTTTGGGTATCACTCACCACCCCAGAAGATTTACCCTACAGCGAAACGCGTAACCGTGCCAAACAAGTTGAACAAGCATTTTTTGCCTTGCGTGATGAATTAAATGCCGAAACACCGAATCAACCCAGTGTAGTTGTCGGTTTAGAAACCATGATTTGGGAACATGGTGCGGGATTTTGGACAGAATTTTCCCCCGAAGGAAGACAACGTTTAAAGGTTGAAGAGTTTATTAATGAATGGCGCAAACGAGTTGGTGATTTAGGGCGTACTAAAATTGATTTTCTATATAAAGAAGGCGATGTGCCTTACGATTTAGAATTTGATTTAGGGGCGACCAATCCAGACGTATTACCCGAAGCCGCTGAACAACTTAAAGCCATACTCGCCAGTTATACAGGCGTTTTTGATGTCATAGATTCAGCAGAATCGGGCAAACCTGAAATTCGTCTGAGCTTGAAATCCAATGCCGAACACACTGGCTTACGTCTGGAACAACTGTCTGAACAAGTCCACCATGCTTATTATGGCGATGAAGTGGAACGCCTACAACGTGGACGCAATGAAGTTAAAGTCATGGTGCGTTATCCGCGTTCAGAACGACAATCCTTGGATAATCTGCGTGAATTGCCCATACAATTACCCAACGGACAAACTACTCCGTTGGGCAGTGTTGCAGATGTTGCCTTTGAAGAGGGCGTGAGTAAAATTATTCGTCAAGATCGCCGCCGCGTTCTCAAAGTACAAGCGCGGGTTGATAGCCATAAAGTTGATGTCAACGCGCTGTATGACAAGCTAGAAGCCAATGAACTGAAAGCCTTACAACAGCGTTATGCAGGTTTAAGTATCGATGTTGGGCAATCCCATCAAGAACAAAAACTCATGATGACCGCGTTGCAACAAAATACTCTGATTTCCTTGTTGGTGATTTATGTGTTGATTGCTGTGCCGTTCCGCTCTTACACTAAACCGTTGATTTTTTTACTCGCAGCACCTGTTGCATGGTGTGGTGCAGTCATAGCACACGGTGTAGTCGGTTTACCGTTATCCATGGAATCCTTAGTCGGCATGGTGGCTGCAAGTGGTGTAGTGGTCAATGACAGCTTGGTGTTACTCGACTATCTACGCGAAAACAACGACGCAGAAAAACCAATAGCCGACTTAATTTGTGCTGCCTGTACCTCACGATTTCGTCCGATTTTTCTCGCCTTTCTAACTAACTTTGCAGGTTTTCTACCGACACTATTAGAAACCAGCCCGCAAGCTCAATTTTTAATTCCGATGACCTTATCGTTATCAGCAGGTTTGTTAATAGGTATGGCAGCGAGTTTGATTCTAACACCTGTTTGTTATGCAATTTTGGGTAAGGCTTGACTTTTCACAATTTATATAAGTTCTATAGGGGATGACACAGAATTCGGATTGGATAAGCCGTGATTGTTATCAGCCACGACTCTCCTAAAGACCGTGCGTGCAAGTTTTTCCTCACACGGTTCAGGCTTTGTAACCACCTCACTTTATCAAAGCTCATAATCATCATACATCTGTAACACTTCCTGTTGAATAATGTCCAGATAACTCAGAGTTGATGTAGTATTGGAATGATTCAGTACCTTGGCAATAGGTACTGAATCCTTGCACATGACCATGCCCTGTGATTTATGCAGACTGTGTATGTTCTACTGCCTCTTTAAAGACGCGACTAACCAACTCATAGGTTTGTTGTTAGCCCGATTGCTACGCACTTGAAACAGCCAGTATCACTAGGGTATTCCTGTCGTCTTCGGCTAATGACCACAATAGCCGTTACATTTAATCGAATAACCTTTTGTTTCCCCGTTTTGGTTTCAATCAGCTTTAACGAACGTTCCTCCAAATTTAAGTCAGCGTATCTTAGATTAAGCAGATTACTAATCTAGGTAATGGTTCAAGCCAGTGATTTATCATAAATAGAAGTTACGCATTGACAG
>DFWO01000104.1 GCA_002380945.1 Methylococcaceae bacterium UBA4132
AAGGTACTGTTTGTATTGACATTTATGCCAGTTATTGACCTTCACGCCTGGCTCCTTGGCGGTTTCTTACACGGTCTTTTCGACTCAATCTCCTGTTTCACTGCCAATTCTCTAAATCCTGCTGTCTAACTTTGATGTGTTGATTTACTCATTAGGTCTCTCTTTTATTTCTTTCGTAAAGTTTAAAAGATTTTGTCCTGTTTAGTGTAGCCACATCACAACAACCTTTCCCAACCAGAGAGAAAGCTAGAAAAACCGTGTTTGGTTATATTAAAATCTTTTACCGCCACTGACAACAACTCCATTCCAGCAATAGCTTGTCTCATCCGTCACACTGAATCGTAGCACAAAGTTGCTTACCTTTGTGTCCTGAAAAGTGTTGATACATCACTTACCATAAAACCGCTATGCACCCAGAATTGCTTAAGCTAGAAAAAAACTTTAACCCCTCCATACTGACCAAAGTGCATGATGCTGTGCTGGACAAGTATCAGGTGGAATTATGGATTAAACGTGATGATTTATTACATCCCATTATTTCAGGTAATAAATGGCGAAAACTTAAATATATTTTAAATCACGCACTGAGCGTAGGCGCGGATACTCTTATTAGTATGGGTGGAGCGTATTCCAATCATTTACACGCACTAGCGTATGTGGGTAAATTGTTAAATTTAAAAACTATTGGGCTAATTCGTGGTGAACCGATATTAACACCTAGTTTGCAAGACATGCGGGAATGGGGCATGGAATTACGCTTTGTCTCACGTTCAGACTATCGACTACTCAGGCAATATAAACAATGGACTGATTTACCCGATTTAACAGTACGGCAATATTGGCTACCCGAAGGCGGAGCGCACACCTTGGCATTACAAGGCGTGGCAGAATTAGTGCATGAAATTGATATGAGCTATGACATTTTGTGTGTGGCTTGTGGTACAGGGACGACGTTGGCAGGTCTAGTGAATACGGCGGCTGATAACGTATCGGTGCTGGGGTTTGCTGCCTTAAAAAATGCAGGATTTTTAACAGCAGATGTGAATGCCTTGTTAACTCAGCCCCGTACTAACTGGCATATCAATCTGGATTATCACTTTGGTGGTTTTGCCAAAACTAATGCTGAGTTACTGGCATTTATGAGTGATTTTGAAGCCCGCACACATATTCCATTAGAATCTGTCTACACAGGAAAAATGCTGTACGGTCTTTATGATTCGCTTAAAAAACAAACTTTCCAAGCGAATCAACGCATTATTGCCGTGCATACGGGTGGCTTGCAGGGCAAACGTTCAATCCTCCGTTAATTATCATGATGCTTATTTTTATGCTGACCTTTATGTTTGCCGTTATCGTGATGTTTGTGGTGTTCATAGTCCTCATGATGTGACGCGTTATTGAAATAAGGTTGATAATTATAATTAGGATGTTGATTATAATAATAATGATGGTGAGGCGGCTGTTGATAATTACCGTTATTAGGATAATAAGGCGGTGTGGGAACAGTGCAAGCGTTTAACACAAGTGATAAAGTAATTAGCAGTGTTTTTTTAATAATCGAAGTCATGATTGCATCTTGATAAAGAATTTTGGGTTAAGAATAGAAAATAGTAACTGAACACTTACTGAATAAAAAAATAGTTTTATCTCGTTCGGGGTATAAATACCCCTCTTTTCAACACCATCTCGTCAGCCATGAAAGTCATCCTCACCGAAAAACCTGCTGTAGCGCGTAGCATTGCCAGTTGTTTAGAGATTCATCGTAAATATGACGGTTATTTTGAAGGTAACGGCTATCAAATTGTTTGGGCGTTTGGGCATTTGGTGGAATTAAAAGAACCCGATGAATACCAGTCTGAGTGGAAACGCTGGACATTAGAATCCTTACCGATTATTCCTGACTCGTTTGAACTAAAGGCCAAAGACGATGCGGGTGCGCAAAAGCAGCTTAACCTTATCAAACGCTTATTCAGCACTGCCAGGGAAATTATTTGCGCCACCGATGCGGGTAGAGAAGGCGAGTTAATTTTTCGTTACATTTTATCGTGGGCTGACTGCACACAAAAACCGCTTAAACGTCTGTGGATAAGTTCACTGACCGATGAGGCGATAAAAAAAGGCTTTAGCCAATTACAAGATGGGCAGCGTTATCAAGGCTTATATCGTGCGGCAAAATGTCGGAGTGAAGCTGATTGGATAGTGGGTTTAAATGCGACGCGGCTTTATACGCTGAAATTCGGGCAGCAAGGCAGATTATGGACATTGGGGCGGGTGCAAACGCCTGTCCTCGCGTTAATTGTGCAGAAAGATTTAGAGATTGCTGAATTTGTTGCCAAAGATTTTTGGGAACTGCACAGCCTGTATCGAGGCGTAGATTTTCAATACACAGGCGGACGCTTTGATAACAAAGCGGCGGCGGATACTTTAGCCGCAAAAATAACAGGCGTTGATCTAGTGGTAACAGCAGTTAATGGCAAACGCGAACAGATTTATTCGCCGTTATTTTATGACTTAACCGATTTACAAAAAGATTTAAACATCCGTTACGGTTTCACCGCCGACCAAACTTTAACTATTGCGCAATCGTTATACGAGAAAAAACACATCACTTATCCGCGTACCGATAGCCGTTATCTCAGCAACGATATGAAAGCCAGCATTAAGCCGTTACTGGAAAAATTGCACATCAACTTTGCCACGCAAATCGCACCGTTAGCCATTGATAAACTGACACTGAGTAGCCGTTATGTCAACGATGCTAAAGTCACTGACCACCATGCAATTATTCCCACGACTATTCTGCCGTCGAGTTTGAGTGATGAAGAATACAACGTGTATTCCGCCATTGCATTACGGTTTATCGCCGCGTTTTATCCGCCCTGTATTCGACAAATCACCACCGTATTGGCGAGTGTGGATAACTTAAAATTCAAAACGACAGGCACAATTATCGACGCGCTGGGCTGGCAAGCGTTGTATAAAAACGACCGCGCCGACAAAGAGCTAAAAATTTTACCGCCGTTTGTGCAAGGCGAATCAGGCGCACAGCAACCCACTATCACGCAAGGCAAAACAACGCCGCCCAAACCGTACACCGAAGCCACGTTATTGGGCATGATGGAATCGGCGGGCAAGACTTGCGAAGATGAAACGCTAAAAGAAGCTCTGAAAGAAAAAGGCTTAGGCACACCCGCCACCCGCGCGTCGATTATTGAGGTGTTAATCACCCGCCACTATATTCAGCGGCAGAAAAAAAATCTTATCAGCACCGAATCAGGACGACAGCTCATCGCGTTGATTAGTCATGACAGTTTAAAATCCGCCGCGCTGACAGGCGAATGGGAAGCCAAGCTGAAAAAAATAGAACACCACGAGTACGACCCCGATGCCTTCATGGCGGAGATTAAAGACTTTAGTCTGAACATTAAACAAGCCGCCGATAAACCACTGTACGATGCCAGTCGATTCGGTGATTGTCCGTTGTGTGGGCAAGCCATTATTGAAGGCAGAAAAGGTTATGGCTGTAGCGATTGGAAAAATGGCTGCACATTTGTGTTATGGAAACAGCTTTACGGCGTGCCGATTGATAAAGACCTCGCCTGTCAGTTATTGCAAAACCAGCGCACGTTAAAAGCCTTCGCGGTTAAGGTCGATGACACGCTGTTTGATGCCCAATTGACCTTGAATAAACGCGGTGAAGTGGGCTATCACCGCTTGGAAAATCAAGCGGCAAAACCCGTCATTCACAACGCGCTAGCAGATTGTTCCTTGTGTAACGGCAAAGTGATTGAAACGGCTAAAGCCTATAGCTGTAGCGAATGGCGTAACGGCTGCAAGATGGTGATTTGGAAAACCATTGCCCAGCTGCCAATACCGATTGAATTAGCGAAAATCTTATTAACTACAGGCGAAACAGGAATTTTAACGGGTTTTCAATCCAGCAAAGGGTCGGAGTTTGCGGCAAATTTAAAGCTGGTCAATGGCAAAGTTGAAATGGATTTTGAAACGCAGGCAAGCTAATTACTGGCGACGTTAAAATAAGTGATTTTTATTTTTGCCAGAATGCGAAAGCAACCGATAATAGCACCATTGTTAATTCAACCTAGAGAGAAAAAATGAGCAATGTTTTTAGTTTTGCTGGCGTTACGGGTGCTGATGCCGAAGTCAGATATTTGCCGTCAGGTACCGCTGTATTAAATGTCAATGTAGCTAATAATGTCGGTTATGGTGATAAACGACAAACTTTATGGATTCGTGTTGCATTATTTGGTAAACCTGCTGAAGGGTCACTGAAGGATTATTTAAAAAAAGGCACTCATGTTTTTGTGTCAGGCGAACTGACTCAAAGAGAATACAAGGCTAATGACGGGACAATGAGAACCAGTTTGGAACTTAACGCTAACGTCATTGATTTAGTCGGCAAGAAAAATGAGGGTAGTTATTCAGCCCCATCAAACTATTCCTCCGCTCCAACTAGCACACCGTCACCCGCTCCCGCACAACCTAGCGGCAATCATGACAATTTTGATGCACCTTATGATGATGATATTCCATTCTAAACATCCCAGAGACGTTGTAATGCAACATCTCTATAGGGTTTCAATATAATTAAAATCTGCTACAGCAAACCCAACATCAACGTTTTTCTAAGTGTCGATGTTGGTCATGCTACAATTTTGAACATAAGTTTCAATCATTTATTCCAAGTGAGTGGTAGAAACAACAACATCGTCTCATCCCTCAATACCTCAACAGTTGTAAAGCACATCCTTCAAAACAACGCACTCAATAAAATACTCATGAAGTTGGAAGAAAATAAAGCACGGACATTTCGTTGGCGGACTTGGTTGTTTCTGGTGCTTATTGCATTCGTCATCGCCTATTATGTTATTAAACCGCTCAATAGTGACGGGACAGAAAAACCAGCCTTCACCAAAAACGGCGAAGGACGACAAAGCGGCGATACTGATAAGCCCGATAAAAAAGGCAAAGGCATATCAACAGTAACAGCAGAACCTGTTTTATTGGCAGATGTGCCTGTTTATCTTAACGGCTTAGGCACGGTAACAGGCTTACGCACCGTGACAGTCAAATCACGGGTTGATGGTGAACTGCTCCGTGTGCTTTACAAAGAAGGTTCGATGGTTAAAGCGGGCGATTTATTAGCTGAAATCGACCCACGCAACTTTCAAATTCAACTCATGCAGGTGCAAGGTCAATTACTGCGTGATGAAGCCTTATTAAACAACGCAGAATTGGATTTAGAACGTTATAAAACCTTGTTAGCGCAAGATTCTATTGCCGCGCAACAAGTCGCCACCCAAGAATCCTTGGTTAAACAATACCAAGGCACAGTTGCCACCGATAAAGCCATCGTTGCCAATGCCAAATTGCAACTGAGTTACACACAAATTACCGCGCCGATTAGTGGGCGTTTAGGTTTACGCTTAGTCGATCAAGGCAATATTATCAAAGCAACCGATGCGACTGGATTAGCGGTCATAACGCAAATTCAGCCCATCTCAGTGGTATTTACCTTGCCAGAAGACGCTCTACCCGCTGTCATGAAATCATTAAACGTGGGTAAAACATTGGTAGTTGAAGCCTTTGATAGAGCGGGTAAAAACAAACTTGCCGACGGGCAGTTATCCGCCATCGATAACCAAATTGATATTAATACAGGCACAGTAAAATTAAAAAGCCAGTTTGCCAACACCGATGGCGCATTGTTTGTGAACCAGTTTGTGAATACGCGAATGCGCATGGATACGCTACATTCCATCCCTGTCATTCCTAGCTCATCTGTACAAACAGGTGAAAAAGGCAGTTTTGTGTATGTGCTGAAAGATGACCAAACTGTCACCGTGCGCCTAGTTAAATTGGGTGCCGTGGACGGAGAAAAAGTCGTGGTATTAGAGGGTTTGAAGGAAAAAGAATTAGTGGTGATTGATGGCACGGATAAGTTGCGCGAAGGAGCAAAAGTGAAGCGTGTAACAAAGGATTATGCACCACCACAGCGATAACCGCCGAATGAAAGTAAGGGTGATTGGGATGGACGGCGTAAAAACTCGTAGTTTTTACACGTTATGAAGTAACAAATTAAATTAGGTACTTTATGGAAGCACACGCAAAGTTCGATATTAAAAAAGCATTCGTTTTAAAAAGTGAAGATATAGCGAAAATATGGAAAATTTTTGAAGATAACGGCATGGAAGTAATAGCAACAATCACCTGTTCTGATGATTTTGTTAGAAAATTTGAAAAATATGAAAAGATTATTCAATATGAAAACGCAAAACGCTCAAGTATCATTAAATTGGATATAGAAGGAAGGTGTAATAATCCATATACAAGGGCGGAAATTTCTTTTGGATACCTAGACCTTAAGCCTCTTCACGTTTCAATTCGCGGTGATGAAAATCTTGTATTACCCATGCGTATAAGAATTGGAGACATTTTGCATGGAATAAAACCTTGGTATTCGTGTATAGCAACAATGGATTTTTTAAATATCATATTTCCAATCCTTATCTTTCTCTGGACTTTACTTAGCTTGATGTCTTCAGGTGAGTCTAAAACAGCAATGTCATTTGATAAGGCATTAATAAATTCAACAGTTGTCATAAGTGTACTTTGCTTAATTGGTATATCTTGTTGGGGAATAAGTTGGTTGCGTAAATATCTATTTCCGATTCACACATTTGCAATTGGTCAAGGATTGGAGCGTCATAATTTTAATGAGAATCTGCGACGCACTGGAGTTTCATTTTTTGTTGGACTGCCTATATTAATTTTTAAATTAATGTCATGACTCTGGTTTCCATTTGTTACACAGACGGGTTTTATATTTCCTACGCTATAGTGATGGAGCGAGTTGAGTCAGAGCAATGGCGTGGAGGCGCATGTTATCCATGAACCCCTCACGCCTCTTCATCCTACGCCCAGTCGCCACATCACTATTGATGTTTGCGCTGTTATTAGCAGGGATTTTAGCCTATCGACAACTGCCGATTTCTGCCTTGCCGCAAGTCGATTACCCGACCATCCAAGTCGTCACGCTCTACCCAGGCGCGAGTCAAGACGTGATGTCGTCCTTGATAACCTCGCCGTTAGAACGTCAGTTAGGACAGTTGGCAGGTTTAACGCAAATGTCATCGACCAGCTCAGGCGGTGCGTCTGTCATCGTGTTGCAATTTAATCTGGAACTGGCTCTTGACATTGCTGAGCAAGAAGTGCAAGCGGCAATTAATGCGGCAACTAATTTCCTGCCCAATGATTTACCGATGCCGCCGATTTATAACAAAGTGAATCCCGCCGACGCGCCGATACTCACGCTGGCAGTGCGTTCCAAAACCTTACCGCTCACCAAAGTAGAAGATTTAGTGGATACCCGCTTAGCGCAAAAACTGGCGCAATTATCAGGCGTGGGGCTAGTCAGTATCAGCGGCGGACAACGCCCCGCCGTGCGTATTCAAGCTAATCCAGCCGCGTTATCGGCTTACGGATTAAGTTTGGAAGACTTACGCACCGCGATTGGTAACGCCAACGTCAACCAACCCAAAGGTATGTTTGATGGTGCGACTCGCGCCGCTACCATTGATGCCAACGACCAACTACGCTCTGCCGCTGAATACAAAGCCTTGATTATTGCCTACCGTAATGGACGTGCCGTGCAGTTAGCCGATGTTGCCGATGCGGTAGACGCGCCAGAAAACGTGCGTTTAGCAGCGTGGGCAAATGGCGAAGCAGCGGTGATTGTCAATGTCCAACGCCAACCCAGCACCAATGTCATCGAAGTGGTTGACCGTATTCAAGCCCTGTTACCGCAACTCAAAGAAGCTTTGCCCAGCGACATAGAGGTTGAAATCTTAACCGACCGCACCACCACCATTCGTGCATCCGTTACCGATGTAGAGCATGAATTATTGCTCGCGCTGGTGCTGGTGGTGTTGGTGATTTTTCTGTTCTTGCGTAACGTGTCAGCAACGTCTATTCCTGCCTTAGTCGTACCGCTGTCCTTAGTGGGTACATTCGCGGTGATGTACTTAGCTGATTTTAGTATTAACAATTTAACCTTAATGGCGTTGACTATCGCCGCTGGCTTTGTGGTTGATGATGCCATTGTGGTCATTGAAAATATCAGCCGCTATATTGAAGAAGGTGAAACGCCGTTACAAGCGGCGTTGAAAGGCTCAGAGCAGATTGCTTTTACTATTATTTCGCTGACTTTCTCTTTGGTGGCGGTGTTGATTCCGCTGTTATTTATGGGCGATGTGGTCGGGCGATTGTTTCGTGAGTTTGCCATCACGCTGGCGGTGGCGATTTTAATTTCTGCCGTTATTTCTTTAACGCTCACGCCGATGATGTGCGCGAAAATTTTGCGCCCTGTCGATGAAGCAAAAGCAGGTTGGTTTTATCGGGTTAGTGGGCAGTTTCTGCATGACTTAACGACAGCTTACGGTAACGCGCTGAAATGGGTATTAATTTATCAGCGGCTAACGTTGCTGGTGGCAGTGGCGACCTTAGCTCTGACTGTATTTTTATATACTATTGTGCCGAAAGGCTTTTTTCCTGTGCAAGATACGGGCGTTATTCAAGGCATCACCGAAGCCCCGCAAAGCATTTCCTTTGTGGCAATGGCGCAACGTCAACAAGCACTAGCGGCTGTCGTGCAAGCTGATGACGCGGTTGCCAGCGTGTCATCGTTTATCGGTGTTGATGGTATTAATGCAACGCTGAATACAGGACGGTTGTTAATCACGCTGAAACCGTTGGCAGAGCGTAAAGTCAGCGCGACTGATATTATTAATCGCTTAAAACCCAAGTTAGCAGATGTTGAGGGCATCACCTTATACCTACAGCCCGCACAAGATTTAACCATTGAAAACCGTGTCAGTCGCACGCAATACCAATTCACCTTGGAATCGGTATCTAGCAACGAACTCAGTCTATGGACAGACAAGCTAGTAACGGCGTTATCACAACTGCCACAGCTTACCGATGTCGCCAGTGATATGCAGAATAAAGGCTTGCAGGTGTTTGTCGATGTAGACCGCAACGCCGCCAGTCGCTTGGGCGTGACCATGACCGCGATTGATAACACCTTATACAACGCCTACGGGCAGCGGTTAATTTCCACGTTGTTCACCCAATCCAATCAATACCGCGTAGTGCTGGAAGTGAAACCTGAGTTTCGTGACAGCCCCGCTGCACTCAATGAGTTACGGGTTATGTCAAGTAACGGCACGGCGATTCCCTTAACCAGCATTGCGGCGATAAGTGAACGCCACGCACCGCTGGTTGTTAATCATTTAGGGCAGTTTCCAGCCGCTACGATTTCATTTAATCTGGCGGAAGGCGCGTTTTTGGGGGATGCGGTCGCGGCGATTGAACAAGTCAAACAAGACATTGGTTTGCCCATCAGCGTACAAGCCAATTATCAAGGCGCGACCTTAGCGTTTAGCGCGTCCTTATCTAACACGCTATGGCTGATTATTGCCGCCATCATTACTGTGTATATCGTGCTGGGTGTGCTGTATGAAAGTTATATTCATCCCGTCACCATTTTGTCCACGTTACCATCTGCGGGTGTCGGCGCGTTACTGGCGTTAATGGTGTCAAATACTGATTTAAGCATTATCGCCATTATTGGTATTATTCTTCTCATCGGTATCGTGAAGAAAAATGCCATCATGATGATAGATTTTGCCTTAGAAGCCGAACGCAAAGAGGGCAAATCGGCACACGAAGCCATTTATCAAGCCTGTCTACTGCGCTTTAGACCGATTATGATGACCACGATGGCGGCGTTACTCAGTGCCTTACCGTTAATGCTAGGCACAGGCGTAGGTTCAGAACTACGTCATCCATTAGGCATTACCATGGTAGGCGGTTTGATTGTCAGCCAAGTGTTGACACTGTTTACTACGCCTGTGATTTATTTAGCGTTTGACCGCTTGAGTCGTTGGCGGCAATCATGATAGCTTTTGCGACACAACCATCGTTATTTTTTCGAGGAACTCATCATGCAAATATTAAGAAACCCATTAAAACACGCGCTGGCTTTGTGCTTTTTTAGCAGTCTGCTTATCGCAAATCCTGCAACGGCAAGAACAGACAGCGAAGCGCAACAAAGTTTCGCCAAAGCACTGGCAAAAAACCACCAACAGGACATGGATCATTCAACCCATCAAAACCCTATTGATAAAAGTCTGGACTTTCACGGTGTTTTTTACGGTTATGTGCCTTGTAACGATTGCGATGGGATTAAAATGACACTGTCTTTAAAACAAAATAACAATTATTTGTTAGTAACACAGCCTGCAAGAGATTCCTCAAAAGAATTTTATGAGAAAGGCAAATATACTTGGAATGATGAAAATAAAACCGTTGTATTAAAACCCACTAAAGGCGGAACAGAAACACGGCACTATCGTATTGAAGATGAAAGCACATTGATTCAAACCACTGATGACGGAACACCAATGACACTTAAGGGAGATCGCTATATTTTGGAAAACAGCGCGTCGGGAAAAACGCGCGAGGTGCATATTCACTAGGTTATCATTTTTGTTCCCACGCGCCGCACAGTAGCGACAAGAATACAAGGGCTGGAAAGTGTAGGCTATGTCATCCTTAAAACTCACCTGCATTTAGTCGTACAAGCGGAAGATTTACTGACTGAATTGCCACTGTTTAAATCCTTTACCGCCAGACAGTTGATAGACCACTTGAAAGAATGCCACGCTGAACGGTTATTAAAGCAGATGGCATTCTTTTGTAAGTCACACAAAAACGATAGAGAGTATCAATGCTGGGAAGAAGGTTCGCATCCTCAGCTTATTCAAAACGAAGCGATGTTACGGCAGAAACTGGACTATATACATTTTAACCCTGTCAAACGCGGCTATGTGGATAAACCAGAGCATTGGCGGTATTCCAGTGCTAGGGATTATGCGGGCTTAGAGGGGCTGATGCCTGTTTATCAGGATTGGTAGTATGATGGGTGGTGTGTGGCGCGGCGCGCCGTTACTGCATTCCCACGCGGCGCGTGGGAACGAGATAATAACAAGAAATAAATTTTAATTGGGGAAGTAGGAATGAATACTGGAGATAGAAAATTTTTGACTGATGAAATAAAAGCAGGAAAGTTACTACACAGTAAAGGACATCTAAATGATGTAAGTGATTCTAATGTAAGTAAGTTGGCAGCTATCTACATTAATGCGCGTAAAAAAACGGATTTGCCAATGAGCTATGCAATAGCTAGGGCAATAAACGAAGGATTCCTTGACCCAACCAGCTACAAAACATTTAAAGAGGTGAAGAAATAAATCATTTCACTCGTTCCCACACGCTGCGTGGGAATGCAGTAACGGCGTGCCACGCCATACATCACCCCACACCATACAAGCACAAACTAACCTGCACCTAATAATGCCCATCCACCCAATCGAATCCACACTATCCGCACCGCCTTCCAGCACACAGCGCGGCGCGTTGACACTGCATTCCCACGCAGCGCGTGGGAACGAGAAAACTCCGTGAACTTTTCCGCACTCTTCATTAACCGCCCTGTTGCGACTACCTTATTAACACTAGCAATTGCCTTAGCGGGCATACTGGCGTTTTTTCAATTACCCGTCGCGCCGATTCCGCAAGTGGATTTTCCGACGATTTCCGTTAGTGCATCTATGCCAGGTGCAAATCCTGAGGTGATGGCGGCAACGGTTGCCACGCCGTTAGAAGGGGCGTTAGGACGGATTGCGGGGGTTACGGAAATGACTTCGACCAGTTCATTTGGTGGGACGAGTATCACTCTGCAATTTGATTTAAGCCGTGATATTGATGGCGCGGCGCGAGATGTACAGGCGGCGATAAATGCTGCCAGTAGTTTGTTGCCCAGTGATTTACCCAGCCGTCCACGATACAGTAAAAGCAATCCTGCTGACGCGCCGATTATGTTGTTGGCGATGACTTCAGACACCTTATCGCGTGGGCAGATGTACGATATTGCCTCGACCATTTTGGCGCAAAAAATCGCCCAAATTGATGGTATCGGTCAAGTGCATATTGGCGGCAGTTCTTTGCCAGCGGTGCGCGTTGCACTGAATCCGTTGGCATTGGCAAAATACGGTGTGAGTTTTGCCGAGGTGCGCACCGCACTGGTGAATACAAATGTTAATCGTCCAAAAGGTTCGTTGTCCGATGATGAGCGACATTGGCAAATCGCCGTGAATGACCAAGCTAAAAAAGCCAGTGATTATTTGCCGTTAATTGTTGCCTATCGTAATAACGCCCCCGTGCATTTAACCGATGTCGGTAGCGTGGTGGATTCGTCGGAAGATTTGCGTAGCGCGGGTTATTTGAATGGCAAAGACGCAGTGGTGTTGGTGATTTTTAAACAATCGAATGCCAATATTATTGCCACGGTTGAGAAAGTGAAAGCCTTGTTGCCAGAGTTACAAGCCTCGATTCCTAACGCGGTGAATCTGTCGGTAGCAATGGATCGTTCGATGACAATTCGCGCCTCACTGCATGAGGTTGAACGTAGTTTGCTGATTGCGGTGGTGCTGGTGATTTTGGTGGTGTTTTTGTTTTTGCGCAATGTGCGAGCGTCGATAATACCGATAATTACCGTGCCGATGTCGCTGATTGGTACGTCTGCCGCCATGTATTTATTAGATTTCAGCTTGGATAATTTGTCGCTGATGGCGTTGACAGTGGCAACAGGTTTTGTGGTCGATGATGCGATTGTGGTGCTAGAGAATACCTCGCGCTATATAGAACAAGGCTTAGAACCGCGTAAAGCCGCATTAAAAGGAGCGCAAGAAGTCAGTTTTACGGTGTTAAGTATGAGCTTATCTCTGATTGCTGTCTTCATCCCGATTTTGTTGATGGGTGGTATGGTGGGGCGGATGTTTCAAGAATTCGCCGTGACTTTATCGGTGGCGGTTCTGGTGTCGTTGGTGTTGTCACTGACCACCGCGCCGATGTTATGCGCTTTGTTATTAAAGCCCAGCGAGATAAAACACGGCAGTCTTTATCATGTGAGCGAACGCTGTTTTAATCGTTTAGCCGATGCTTATCACCGCTCATTAAGTTGGGCATTAGATCACAGTCGCTTGATGATGTTATTACTGGCGGCGACGATTGGCTTTAATATTTATCTATACAACATCGTGCCGAAAGGCTTTTTTCCGATTCAAGATACGGGACGTTTAGCGGGTAATATTCAAGCCGATCAAGGTATTTCTTCTCATGCCTTAAAAGAAAAATTAGCTAGTTTTGTAGCAATGCTCAGCCATGATTCGGAAATTGCTAACGTGGTGGGCTTTGCAGGTGGCAGTGGCGGCGGCGGGCAACGGCTGAGTAATAGTGGGCAGGTGTTTGTGATTCTTAAACCCTTAGAACAGCGGCAGTTGAATGTTGACCAATTGCTGGAACGGTTACGCGGTAAATCCTCGGCGATTGCTGGGGCTAAACTGTATTTACAACCTGCACAAGAATTGCGCGTGGGCGGGCGTGGCTCGGCATCATTATTTGAATATGCCTTTGAAGCGGACAATCTCGAAGACCTCCGAACGTGGATACCAAAAATTGTTAAAGCCTTGCAACAACGCCCTGAGCTGGAAGATGTCAACACCAATCAGCAAGACAAAGGACAGCAAATCACGCTACAAATAGACCGTGAAGCAGCGGCACGTTTGGGCGTAAGCCAAGCCTTGATTAATTCCACGCTCAACGATGCGTTTGGACAGCGGCAAGTGTCGATTATTTACACGCCGTTAAATCAATATCATGTTGTCATGGAATCTGATCCCGATTATGCGCAAGATGCAGAAACGCTGAAAAATCTTTATGTCAGTGTGCCGCCCAGCACGCTGTATCCTGATGGAACGCAAGTACCATTATCGAGTTTTGCCAGTTATCAACGAAGCAACACGCCGTTATCAGTGAATCATCAAGGTTTATTTCCTGCGGGTACGATTTCTTTTAATCTTAAAGAGGGCGCGTCTTTATCCACTGCCACTCAAGTGATTGAAGACACGCTGCGTAAGTTAGCCGTTCCCTCGTCTTTACATGGCAGCTTTCAAGGCTCGGCTAAAGCCTTTCAACAATCGCAAAATAATCAGCCGTGGCTAATTGCTGCCGCATTGCTGGCGATTTATATCGTGTTGGGTATTTTGTACGAGAGTTATGTGCATCCGTTGACTATTTTATCTACGCTACCGTCCGCAGGTGTGGGGGCGATTTTGGCGTTAATGGCGTTTAAAACTGAATTCAGTTTGATTGCGTTAATCGGCGTGATACTACTCATTGGTATCGTGAAAAAGAACGCTATCATGATGATAGATTTTGCCCTGAATGCTGAACGCCAAGAGGGTATGAATTCACACGATGCTATACGCGCCGCTTGTTTCATGCGCTTTCGCCCGATTATGATGACGACTTTTGCTGCGTTACTCGCCGCGTTACCGTTGGCATTCGGTACGGGTTACGGGGCAGAATTACGCCGTCCGTTAGGGATTGCTATCGTCGGCGGCTTACTGGTCAGCCAATTATTGACACTATACACCACGCCTGTTGTTTATCTTTATATGAGTCGCTTTCAATCTTTTTGCCGCCGTTTATTGTCATGATTATTAAATTTATTTTGCATCGTTTCCATGCTCCGCGTGGGAATGCCGCTGTGGACGCTCCAGCGTCCCGGACCGCTGGAGCGGTGCAAATTGCATTCCCACGCTGGAGCGTGGGAACGATAAATACGAGGGGTTTCGCTATCGCTCTACCCATCCTACTATCCGCCTGTACGGTTGGTCCTGATTACCAACGCCCCACCACTAACGTTCCAACTGAATTCAAAGAACTCAAAGGCTGGAAAACCGCTCAACCACAAGACCAACAACTGTCTAATAAATGGTGGGAGTTATTCAAAGACTCCGAACTCAACCGCCTAGAAGCGCAAGTCAATATTCAAAACCAATCACTTGCTCAAGCTGAAGCCCAGTTTCGCCAAGCGCAATCGTTAGTCCAAGAAGCAAAAGCCGCTTACTTTCCAACGGCAACAGGCACAGCGACAGCCAATCGCTTTCGCGCCGCCAGTGGTCAAAGTGTTGCGGTACAAGGCGTTAAAAACCTGTTTGGCATGGCAATGAGCATGGTGTGGGAACCTGATTTATGGGGCGGAGTGCGTCGTCAAGTTGAAGCCAATCAAGCCAACGCCCAAGCCAGCAATGCCACGCTACAAGCGTTACGGCTGTCTACTCATGCCTTGCTAGCACAAAACTACTTTCAACTACGAGGCTTAGATGCTGAAAAAAAATTGCTAGACGACACCATCATCGCCTATCAAAAAATTCTCACCATCAACCAAAACCGCTATGCGGCGGGCGTTATTGGTAAACCTGACATCACTCAAGCGCAAACCCAACTTGCCTCCGCGCAAGCGCAAGCCGTTGATGTACAAATTGCCAGAGCCAAACTAGAACACGCGATTGCGGTACTGATAGGCAAAGCCCCCGCTGAACTAAGCATTGCACCTGCGGGAATAACGGCTAACTTACCCAAAATTCCTGTAGCCATTCCGTCTGAATTGTTAGAACGTCGTCCCGATATAGCGGTTGCTGAACGCCAAGTTGCCGCCGCCAATGCGCAAATCGGTGTTGCCAAAGCGGCTTATTTCCCGACCATTTCATTATCGGTAACCAAAGGCACGCAATCACGCGAGCTATCATCGTTATTATCCACCGCCGCGCGGTATTGGGCATTAGGTCCTGCGGCGATGGCATTGCCGTTATTTGATGGCGGGCTACGCGGCTCACAAATGGACGCGGCAATCAACGGCTTTGATGCCAGCGTTGCTGCGTATCGACAAAGCGTGTTAGTGAGTTTTCAAGAAGTTGAAGACCAGCTTTCTAGCCTACGATTATTAGCGGAAGAAATTCAAAGCCAACAACAAGCAGTGACAGCGGCGCGTGAATCAGTTGCCTTAATCGACAACCAATATAAAGCAGGCACGGTAAATTATCTCAATGTCATGGTTGCCCAAGGCGTGGCATTGAATAATGAAAAAACCGCCGTAGATTTACAAAGCCAACAACTGCAAGCCGCTGTGTTGCTAGTTAAAGCCCTAGGCGGTGGCTGGCACAGTTCAGACATCCCCAGTGCAGACGACATCGGCGGCGAACCTAAATGGTCACAGTTCTTGCCAATTCCGTTGAACTAGCGGCTTAACTGAGAACAACATAATGACTAAATTCATATTTATTTGCAGTTTATTGTTATCGTTATCATGCCTAGCTAATGCTGGGCAAAACGACACCCTGAACCAATTTATGGGCGAATGGGAAGGCGCGGGAAAACAGGATAATGGCACACAATGGAGCATAAGGGTCAACATTCGCCCTACCCTTTACGTTATTGATTACCCATCTTTAACGTGTGGCGGCGTGTTGACCTTAATCAAAACGACCGATACCAGTTTGGTATTCAAAGAGACTCTGACTTACGGTATAGCTCAGTGTATTAATCAAGGTGAAGTCGTGCTTAACAAGGTTGCAGAACACAAGGCGGGGTATCACTGGACAAAATAGTAGCAGTCGGTCATTTAACGCGCACATCGCCTATAAACAAATAGTTTGGTTAACTTACTAAGCAGCCTATCCATTTAGAACGTGTTCAAAATTTCATC
>DFWO01000044.1 GCA_002380945.1 Methylococcaceae bacterium UBA4132
TTCAAACATTTCGGTAAATTGCGGAACGACAAAAATTAACATAACAAACAATGAAGCAACCGACATCACCAGCAAAATGGCAGGGTAAATTAAAGCGGTGCTGACGGTACTTTTTAATTCCTGCGCACTTTCCATATAGTCTGATAAGCGGGTCAATACTTCGCCTAGACTACCGCCTGCTTCACCTGCTCGAATCATATTCAGGTAAAACTTAGTAAAAATTTTTGATGGCGGTCTATTGCCTGCTTTACGTCTTTCTAAAGCATCGGTCAATGATGCACCGTTTTTAACTTTGCCTAGCACGCGTGCAATCAAATTATTGAGCGGTTCGTTATCTTCGGTTAAATTCATTAACACCGTTAATGAGCGATCTAACGGTAAGCCTGATTCCAGTAACACCGCTAATTCACGCGTAAATAGCGTAATATCTTTGACCGATAACTGCGAACGTTGCGCACGCAGTTTTAAGCCTAAAAATGACCGCGCATTGGCGGGTGCAACACGAATGGGAATATAACCTTCTGACTGCAAAGCAATGATTAAACTTTGTTCATCGGGCGCATTACGCATTCCTTCCTCGGTGACACCTAAGCTATTGACAGCTTTATAAGAAAATAACTGCATTTAGTCTACCGAGGTAACGCGCAACACTTCTTCTAAGGTAGTTACGCCTTGCATGACTTTCACTAAGCCATTTTCATACAATGTCATCATGCCTTCCGTAATGGCAAGCTGCTGAATAGCATCGGCATCTTCATGCGCCATAATTAATTTGTTGATAGCATGACTCATGGGTAAAAATTCAATAATGGCAACACGCCCTCTATAGCCTAACCCTGCACAAGCAGGGCAACCTACAGGGTGATATAACACAATATCGCCTTCGGGGGCAAAGCGGCGGAGCTGCATATCATTAATTAGTTCGGGTGGTGCAAGAGAGGCTTGTTTACATTCAGGACACAGTTTTCTAACCAGCCGTTGCGCTAAGATGCCGTTCACGGTCGAAGTCAATAAATATTCTTCTAAGCCCATATCTAATAAGCGTGTGATGCCACCCGCTGCATTATTGGTATGTAAGGTGGATAACACTAAATGCCCTGTTAAAGCAGACTGTACCGCAATACGCGCTGTTTCTAAATCACGCATTTCACCAATCATGATGACATCAGGGTCTTGCCTGACGATAGACCGCAAAGCAGCGGCAAATGTTAAGCCGATTTGCGGTTTTGCCTGAATCTGATTAATGCCTTCCATTTGGTATTCAACGGGGTCTTCAACGGTAATGATTTTTCTAGCGGCGGTATTGAGTTGCTTTAACGCAGCGTAAAGCGTGGTTGATTTACCGCTACCTGTAGGACCTGTAATGAGAATAATGCCATGCGGTAAGGCTAAAACCTCAGAAAATTGCTGTAAATGTTTGCCCGAAAAACCCAGTGCTGCAAAATCTAATACGGTATTGTCCTTGTCCAGCAAACGAATCACCACGCTTTCGCCATACATCGTGGGTATGGTGGAAATACGCAAATCCAATTCTTTGCCCAACATTTGTATTTTGATTCTGCCATCTTGCGGCAAACGGCGTTCAGCAATATTCAGTTTAGCCATGATTTTGATGCGTGAAATGACGGCAGCGGTTGATTTAACAGGTGGCGCGTTAATTTCTTGTAATACACCATCGACACGCAATCTGACTTTTAAGGCTTGCTCAAACGGTTCAATATGAATATCAGAGGCTTTTAGTTCTATTGCCCGTTGCATGATTAAATTAACCATTTTAATCACGGGAGCTTCACTCGCGAGGTCTTTTAAATGTTCAAGGTCTTCTTCGCCAATCTCATCGCCGCCTAAATCATCAACCAGCTTATCCATTTTGGAACGACCTTGACCGTATTGAATTTCCAGTGCAGCATCAATCTCCGACAACAAACCTACTTTAGCGAGGACTTGTTTACCTGTTGCTAAACGTAATGCGTTCAGCACAAATGAATCTTCGGGATCCATTAACGCCACCGTTACTGTGTCGTCAGTATCACCAAGACCTATCAAATGATAATTTTTTAAAAAACGTAATGATATATTTTGAGGCAGTTGTCTTTCCTGAGGATACTGCTCGGCGACTACTTTTTCAAACTGTCCTGATTCAACAAAGGCATTTGCCACATCCAGTTCAGAACATAAACCTAATTTAACCAGTAATTGCGGCAAACTTTCTGCCACGGCTGTTTTTTGTACACGCTCTACTTTTTTTAACTCAATGGCAGACAAGCTGCCTTTATCCTGTAGAATTTTAAGTAACGCTTGATAGGGTATTTTTTGCTGTGTCATTCAAAAAGTAAATGGGTTATTTGAGTACATAACTGTAATTAGTTACCGTGTGGTTTTTCGTCATAATGTGACAAAAATCATACCACTAGACTACTTAATTAGGCATTTTTAAAAATTAGTGCGCTACAGTAATGCGCTTACTCAACGAAAAATATAGTTGGTACACAATGTGCTATATATTGTGAAACAACGTTTAATTTCACAACAACAAACAATAAAATGAAAAAATTACGACCACACGGATTTACCTTAATCGAAGTAGCCATCGTGATTGCATTGATGATGTTTTTAGCGTTATTTGTCTATCCCACTTATTCAGCTTATCTTAAAAGAGCTAAAGTAACAGATAGTCTGGTTTTAGCATCCACGGCAAAAATAGCTGTGCTTCATAATGCCACTAATAATATACCGCTAACTTCCCCCCTACACCAACCGATACGGTGAGAGATATAGCCATTCATATTACTGATACCACGGGCATTAGCTTATTATCACACGGTGAATTACTCGCCAATCTGCCTAGCCGTCATGCGGGTGAGATTGTCATTGTTTTTTCATCAGACATAGCACCCGCTGCTCACAATGAGCTAATCCTATCACCCCGCCAAGCTGATACAAACAAAGACGACAGTAATGGACATGAATTAGCTCTTGACCTTACCCATATCTCAAGAGCTAATTCCATTAATTGGGAATGCAACTCAGCCAACCCGCCTGCGTTAAACCGTGGTACACGCGGTACTCTCTATGCAAAATTAGCCCCTGCTGAATGCCGTGCTTAAGTTAATATGGCTTTGCGCAATATTCACGCGTCGTTAGCACTTGTTTAATTTGATAAGCCGAATTGGGTTTTAAAATAAACTCACTCGCGCCAACATTATTATGATGCTTGCCCCAATCGTAGGTATAGCCTAAGCCCGTCCACGGTACGCCCGCCGATTCTCTGAAACTTTTAAAATACAAATTTTTATAAAATTGACCATAGTCGGGAATATTAGCAACCGATGGAAACGTCTCAGGCACTTTAACGTCACATTGGCTATCATTAATGTCTGGATCAACACAAGGACGAAACAACTGTTCTGGACTCACCCACAGTTCAACAAATACATCATATTGCTTATTAGGTGCTAAACCTAAATATTGTTTCAAGCGTATGTTTAACTCTTCGTCTGTGTCATGTTCATAAGCCTGACAGAACGCCTTAACTTGTGGTGCAGCAGTGACCCACAGCGCGTAATTAGGATTTTCGTCAGTTGTACTTTTATTTTTAATGAACTTATCGTAAGCATCACGGCTTTTCCACGTCACCACCAATAATTTAGTTTTATCCGCATTCCATAGCAACTTAGGATTATTGACGTGAATAGCCCATAACTTATTGGTGCGTTCTTTGGCTTTAACGATAGCGGCATCTTTTACTGCGTGTTGATAATGTTTTTGTAAATGTTCTTGGGTCGGTATTTCAGTACACGCCGTGGCGGCGAGTACGCTGGTGGCACACAGGATTATTGTTATTATTTTCATGGCTAAATCTGACTAATTGAATGCTTGGATGGTGAAGGAGTACAAACTTTTTTGTACTCTTTAACTATAAGTGTAGCGCAATGCGTACCCTACTAAACTACCCTTTAATACACAATACTTGTTTTAGCGTATGCACCACTTCCACCAAATCGCTTTGGTGTTCCATGACTTTATCAATGTCTTTATACGCGGCGGGAATTTCATCAATCACGCCGCTGTCTTTACGACATTCCACGCCCAGCGTTTGCGCGTGAACATCATCGCTATCAAACTGCTGTTTTGCAGCACTGCGACTCATGACACGCCCTGCACCGTGTGAACAAGAACAGAATGATTGCGGATTACCTTTGCCACGCACGATGTACGATTTCGCGCCCATACTACCTGGGATAATACCTAATTCACCCTCCCCTGCCCGTATCGCGCCTTTGCGTGTCACCCATAATGATTCGCCAAAGTGCTGCTCACGCGCCACATAATTATGATGGCAATTGATGGCTTCTTTGGTTACACCAAACTTGGGCAATTTTTTCCGCAACGCTTCGCAAATTAATAGCATCATCTCGCGGCGATTTGCCAGCGCGTAATCTTGCGCCCAGCCCACTGCCTCCAGATAATCTTCATAATGCGCAGCTCCTTCGCTAAAATACGCCAAGTCTTTATCGGGCAAATTGATGATGTGCTGTCCCATGTCTTTTTTCGCCAAGCCGATAAAATACTCACCTATGACATTGCCAATACCACGACTGCCAGAATGTAGCATGACCCACACATCATCGTTTTCATCCAAACATAGCTCGATGAAATGATTACCACCGCCTAATGTGCCTAGTTGTCGCACCCACGTTGAATAGGATTTTTTCTGCATGGTATTAATTTTACGATGCTTGCCTAAAATGCTATGCAAACCCACTGCCAACGCGGTAACGGTTGATTGTTTTGCGCGATCTTGCTTGTGCATATTAAAGCCGACAGGAATTGCCTCTTCGATAAACAAACGCAAGGAACGCAGATTGTCAGGCAAATCATGGGCTTTAATCGACAGCCGCAAGGCATTCATACCACAGCCAATATCGACACCCACAGCGGCTGGAACAATCGCGCCCAAGGTTGGAATCACAGACCCCACCGTCGCGCCTTTACCGACATGAACATCGGGCATTACCGCAATATGACTGTGAACAAACGGCAATTGCGATAAATTGTAAAGTTGTTGAAATGCCGCTGAATCAATTTCATCGGTGTAAATTTTCACTGGGACTTTGCCCTTAGTGATGATTTTTTGAATAGGCACAAGCTAGCTCCCAATAACCGAAATTGACAGGCAAAGCAAAGCCCTACCGTGTTCGGTTTTGTAAAAAAATGGATTATTTTTTTGAAAGCCCCGATTCGCTGAATCGAATGAATTACCGAAGAGTAACGAAGGCGAGGCTGGAATTAACACTATCGAACATGGCAGCCTCCTAAAATGCAAGTGGGTGGGTGGGAAAGCGCGGCACTTTACGCTGGGAAAGGGTGTTTGTCAACCAAATGGTATGCGTCCACGAAAAACACGAAAAACTCAACTGTTTTTCTGCCTTTCGTGGATAGTAGGTCTAGCTACTCCATCATTACCTGCCAAATCGCTTCAACTTGCGACCGCAAATCAGCAACTTCGTCTTCATCAATCACTGCCGTATCACCTTGTAACACTTGTTTATGCCCTCTATCCCGATAAGTAAGATAGGCTTGTTTTAAGGTATTCGCTGTTTCCTGAGTTATCAACCCTTGTTCACACAGACCTTCCAGCAAACGAACATTGTCGGTGTAAGTCGTTAATGATGGATGATTAACCGCTTCCGCAAGTATGCAAAACTGCACCATAAATTCAATATCCGCAATGCCACCTTTGCTTTGTTTTAAATCAAATTTATTGTTTTCTTTGGTGGCTAAAGCAGCCCGCATTTTTTCGCGCATTTCACGAACCTCGATTTTTAACGCGGCTTTATCACGCGGTAAACTGAGTACACGATGACGTATGGCTTCATACTGATTTTTTAAGCGTTCATCACCTGCGATAAATCGCGCTCTGACTAAGGCTTGATGTTCCCACGTCCATGCTTGTGTGGTTAAATAATCTTCGTAACTGCTAATAGGCGTGACTAACAAACCCGAATCACCCGACGGACGCAGGCGCATATCGACTTCATACAGCACACCTGACAATAATTTAGTATCTAAAATATGGCGTACTTTTAGCCCTAAACGTCCATAAAACTGTGCAGTAGTAATGGGTTTTTCACCATCGGTCATAGCATTGCTATCGGCATAATCCGATAAAAACACCATGTCTAAATCAGAACCGTAACCCAATTCGAGACCGCCTAACTTACCAAAACCGACCACAGCAAAACCGCTAGGCTTACCCTGACAATCAGGTGGGTAGCCGTGTTTATCGACTAACATTAACCACGCCCGATTTAACACTTGTTCCACTATCGTTTCGGCAATATAAGTAAGATAGTCGCTGACTACCATTAAGCGTAATGCGCCCATTAAATCGGCGGCGGCAACACGCAACACTTGTTGTTGTTTGAATTGCCGTAAAGCTATCATCAATTGCTCTAAATCTTGCGTGTCTATCGGAGCTAATAACACGTTAAGCTGAGCGGTTAAATCG
The DNA here is from genome assembly GCA_002380945.1 of Methylococcaceae bacterium UBA4132. Lineage (GTDB taxonomy): Bacteria > Pseudomonadota > Gammaproteobacteria > Methylococcales > Methylomonadaceae > UBA4132. The sequence continues at coordinate 6,512 of DFWO01000044.1, forward strand.
GATTTTTTTAGCGGCGCGTACAAAGAATCAATGTCGAGTAATTCATCAAATAAAATAGGATGCCGTGCTAAATGTTCGCCAATCCACGGACTGGCGGCAGATAGTTGAATTAATTGCGCTAAACCTTGCGGATTTTCTGCGAGTAAGGATAAATAAACCGTGCGTCCTGCTACAGCGGCGAATAAATCTAAAATACGCTTTAAGGTTTCATCGGGATTGCTTACATTTTTCAAAGCCGTAATCAATTGCGGCATTAAGCGATTTAACACGCCCGCGCCTTTACTACTTAAACGGCGAATACTGGGCGCGTTTTTAAAATGTTGCAATGCGGTTAAGCTGGCTTGTGGATGGCGGAAACCGTAATCAGCGAGGTCTTCTATTAATTCCGCTTCATCGGCAACACCTAGCCATATTGTTTGGTTGAGTTGTGAAATTTCTTCTTGTTTGGATACGGAAAACACTTGGTCAAACAGCGCGTGAACTTTGCTACGCACCGCATCCAGTTCAGTTTTAAAACTCTGCCAATCGGCATAATCCAAGGAATACGCCAAAATCGTCTGTACGGTTTCCGTGCTTGGCAAATCGTGAGTTTGCTTGTCTTGATATTGTTGAATGTGATTTTCTACACGGCGTAAAAAACAATACGCCTGTTGCAAAGTGTCGGTATCGTGTCGGCTCATTAAATCCAATTCGCTCAACAACGCCAACACATCTATAATACCGCGTGTTTGTAACTGTTTTTCCGTGCCGCCGCGTATTAATTGAAACGCCTGCCCGATAAATTCAATTTCACGAATTCCGCCAGGCCCTAACTTGACGTTTTCCATGCGATCTTTACGACGTAACTCTTGAGTAATCTGCGCTTTTAAGGAGCGCAATTCTTCAAACGCGCCATAATCCAAATACCGCCGATACACAAACGCCGATAACATAGCCATTAATTGCTTGCCTGTATTAAAATCGCCTGCCACTTGCCGCGCTTTTATCATCGCGTAGCGTTCCCATTCTCGCGCTTGGGTTAAATAATAATTTTCCATACCATCAAAGGTCATAATTACCGCGCCGCTGTCGCCATAAGGTCGCAAGCGTATATCGGTACGAAACACAAAACCATCCACGGTTATATCATCCAACACCCGTACTAAACTTTGACACAACTTAGTAAAAAATTCGCCATAACTGGTGGCTTTGCGGTCAGGTAATACGCCATCTTCTGGGTAGGCAAAAATCAAATCAATGTCGGAAGAATAATTCAGCTCAAACGCGCCTAATTTGCCCATGCCTAACACGATGATTTGTTGCGGTGTGCCATCGGCTAATAATGGCGTGCCGCGTTTTTCACAGGCTTGTGTGTACAGAAAATCCAACGCGGTTTGAATACAGGCATCGGCTAACCACGATAATTCCGTCAATGTTTCAGATAACTCAGACCAACCTGCTAAATCTCGCCACGCAATGCGCACCATTTCGCGGCGGCGAAATTGCCGCAACATCGTCATTAATGCCGCTTCATCTGCAATGACAAGTTGTTTCAGTTGGCTAGCGTAATAGTCGCTAGGATATGAGCGTGTTAAATCGCCAGACTCGATAAGATTCGGTAATAACGCAGGTTTGCGCGTACAACTGGTGGCAATAAATTCACTGGAAGCCCAGACTTTAACCAACGAAGCAATAATATCAGCGGGCAGGTCGATATTTGAAACTGCATCATGCCAATGCTGTAACGAGTCGGCAACGGAGACGCGTAAGGTTTCAGGAAGTGCGTGTAACTGTGATTGAAGCTGGGCAATAAGAGACATGGCGGCAATGACTGGCAAAAAGTAAACATGATAACGCAAACTATAATGCTTGAGTTTAGTCTTGTTGCTAATCTTGCCATTAAGCTAAGAGACGGTGAAATATTCATCTAATGAATAATTCCACGAAAAGCACCAAAAGTAAGATGACGGGCGATTATCGCCACTCTTTAAATTTAGTTATTGATGATAACAGTCAGTTCAAAGGTTTTTAACGGTGGCACATAGCGTTCCAAAGGTTTATGGAAGATTAGTTTTAACTCGCTTTTTCCAACTGCGATGGCGCGAAATTTTATGATTTCTATGCCACCTGCACCAATGGCTTTGTCGCTGGCAATAAAACGAATGTCACATTGTGCCAAGATATTTGCATCAAGTGAGGTGATTTCCCAAACATAATCTGTCGTGAGTTTTGCTGGCAATATAATTTCCAGTTCATCACCACTGTGTAGTGTAACTGTTTTGCTGGAATCATTTTCGTTTAATCTCATGATATTACCCGCCAATGATTAGCTACTATTACCCAATATCATCTACTTTGCTGTACAAAGTAAACGGTTAAACATTCGCTTTCCGTCAAAGTTTAATATAAAACGGTACCAATGCAATGATGTAGCTACACTAAACAGGACAAAATCTTTTAAACTTTACGAAAGAA
>DFWO01000056.1 GCA_002380945.1 Methylococcaceae bacterium UBA4132
TGTTTGAGGAATTCCCGCATCTGACACGGCTAATTGTGGGCTAAATCCATCCCAAAATATCCCGCTTCATCCTAAAATATCCCAAAATGTCGCTTATTTATCGCACTTACTTACAAGCGGTAAGCTTGCATTAACAAGGGCAGTTGGCAGCCGCAGAAAGCTTGTATCAAGACATATTACAATCTTAACTGCAACGCTGATACGCTACATTTTTAGGCGTATTGAAAATTTACAGGGGGCAATTACAACTCGCGGTAGAGTTAATTCAGCAATCACTTGAGTTGTATCCTAATAACGCGGCAGCACATTCAAACCTTGGTCTGGCTCTATATGCTCTACAACGTTTTGATGAAACACTTTCCAGTTATGACCGTGCTTTATCAGTCAATCCTAACAATGCGGAAGCCTATTATAACCGTGGCGGTGTGATAGATGCGTTAGCTAAACGAGATATTTATCGGTAGAGACGTTGCATTGCAACGTCTCTACATCATGCACTTTTGTGAACTGTAGAATGGTAATTACTACACGCCTGAACCCAAATGTTCAGCGACTTCCAATTCAAATCCTGACAGTCCGATGTATTTTTTAGGTGTGCCTAATACTTTTAACTTATGCACACCTAAATCTGCCAGTATTCTCGCGCCTGTGCCTGTCGTACGCCAATCCACATTCGCATCTTGCGAAGAAGTACAACCGTTGTCTTTTAACTGATAACAATGTATCAATTCAGCCAAGGCTTTATTGTTCTCACTTTGTCGAATAACAACTAATACACCACGCCCTTCCTCAGCGATCTTTTGCATGGCAAGACGAATCGGCATATTGCAATCACTACGTTGCGAAGAAAACACATCATCCAACAAATTGCGAGCATGAACGCGGACTAAGACAGGTTCATCGCCTGACACCTGCCCCATGACTAACGCGAGATGCAGATTATTGTCGTTGGTATCTTGATAAGCATACAAACGAAAATCGCCAAATTCGGTGGGATAAGCGCATTCACTGATACGCTCTAAAGTGTTTTCGTGTTGAATACGGTAATGAATTAAATCGGCAATCGTGCCGATTTTTAAATTATGTTGCTCAGCGAAAACTTCTAAATCAGGTCGTCTTGCCATTGAACCATCTTCATTCAAAATTTCCACAATAACAGCCGCAGGTTCTGCACCTGCCAACCGTGCTAAATCACAACCCGCTTCGGTATGCCCTGCCCTATTTAATACGCCGCCTGCTTGTGCCATGAGTGGAAAAATATGGCCAGGTTGTACTAAGTCATCGGCTTTAGCATTCGGTGCAACTGCCGCCAGAATAGTTTTCGCTCTGTCTGCCGCTGAAATACCTGTTGTCACACCCGTTGCCGCTTCAATGGAAACGGTGAAATTGGTGGAATGTGGGGTTTTATTTTCATTGACCATGAGCGGTAAACGCAATTGCTGGCAACGTTCATGGGTGAGTGTTAAACAAATCAAACCGCGTCCATAACGCGCCATAAAATTGACATCTTCAGGACGGGTAAAACTCGCCGCCATCACTAAATCGCCTTCATTTTCACGATCTTCGTCATCCATAATGATGACCATTTTGCCTAAGCGTAAATCTTCTATAATTTCTTCGATTGTATTCATAAGTCCCGTAGAGTGCGTGTTACGCACCAGTGGTTGAAAGAGTTTATTGCGGTGTCAGCGTGAGTTTTAAATCCGCGCCTATGTGTCGAACATCACGCAGTTTTAGCGTTTTTTTATCTGCCATATTGTGTAAGCTGGGTAGGTAAAATAAGCCACGCCCTTGGTTGCCTAATATACAACTAGCCATGTAAATAATAGTTTCATCAATTAAGCCGTGTTCGAGTAACGTACCGTTCAGTATTGCCCCCGCTTCTACTAAGACTTCATTGATGTGCAGACTGGCTAAGAATGTCATCACTGCCGATAAATCCAGCTGTGTTTGTGAATTAGGTAAAACGTACACTTCAAAACCCGCTTGTTGTAAACGCTGTTGTTTATCGGTATCCGTTGAGCAGGTTAGAATAATGCTACGCCCTGCTAAGGTTGCCATTTTTGCGGTGAGGGGCATTTTTAATTGCGAGTCTAATACCACACGCATCGGTTGTTTGACTTCTGTTTCAACGCGAGCAGTAAGCGAGGGGTTATCGGCTAACACCGTGTTAATACCTGTTAAAATCGCACAGCTTTCGGCTCTTAATCGTTGCACATCGGCACGGGATTCAGCGGAGGTAATCCATTGACTTTCACCCGATGCCATTGCAGTACGTCCATCTAAACTCATGGCGAGTTTGCTACGCACAAACGGCACACCTTGCGTCATGCGTTTAATAAAACCACGGTTTAAAGCTCGCGCTTCGTCTTCTAACACGCCACATACGACCTCAATGCCAGCGGCTTGCAGTTTAGCTAATCCTTGACCTACAACGAGAGGATTCGGATCAGTCATGGCGGCAACGACGCGGCTAACACCAGCATGAATCAACGCGTCACAACAGGGTGGAGTTTTACCATGATGACTGCATGGCTCTAAAGTGACATAAGCCGTCGTACCTTGCGCATTAGCAACTTGTTTTAAGGCTTCCACTTCGGCGTGTCCCTGCCCTGCTCTTTTATGCCAACCTTCGGCAATAATTTGTCCATCTTTCACAATCACACAGCCGACATTGGGATTAGGCGATGTGGTGTATCGCCCTTGTTTTGCTAGTTGTATGGCTTTTGCCATGTAAAACGCGTCTTGCTGAGTCGTCATTATTTTTTTTGTAAATCTTCAATCATGTCGGTAAATTCACTGACATCTTGGAAACTACGATACACGGACGCAAAGCGCACATAGGCAACGTGATCTAACGCGTTCAACTCCTGCATGATTTTTTCGCCGAGTTCTTGTGTTGATATTTCCCGCTCACTTCTATCCATCAAATCTTTTTTGATGCGATTAAGCGCGGCTTCAATGGCAGCACTCTCAACAGGGCGTTTTTCTAGGGCTTTTAGCATACCCGAACGCAGTTTTTTTTCTTCAAAAGGCTCGCGAATACCATTACGCTTAATCACAGTCGGCATGGTGAGTTCTGCCGTTTCAAAAGTGGTAAAACGTTCTTTACATACATTACATTCACGCCGACGACGTACTTGATCGCCGTCATTAATTAATCGAGAATCCAGCACTCGTGTATCTTGTGCCGCACAAAACGGACATCGCATAACTTAAGTCACTCTGTTTAGGTTGCCGATGATTGGCTGTTAAATTGATAACTGATTATTTTATAACATTTCTTTAAATTTCATTTGTGTTTTATCAACAATGCGGGCAGTTCTGAACATATCTGGCAGATTTTAAAAGTCGAATAGCTCTAACGCTGTTCATATAGCCTACTGTACAAAAACTATGACACAATAACTAACACCGCGTTACCCTTTAACTTATCACTGATTAATATTAAGACTATGGCGCAATACATTTATTCAATCAATCGGCTGGGCAAGCTTGTTCCGCCAAAAAAATACATTTTAAAAAATATTTCCTTATCCTTTTTTCCAGGTGCAAAAATTGGTGTCCTTGGTTTAAACGGTTCGGGTAAATCCACACTGTTGAAAATTATGGCAGGGCTGGATAAAGACATCGAAGGCGAAGCGATTCCGCAAAAAGGCATTAACATTGGTTATTTGTCGCAAGAACCGCAACTCGACCCCAGTAAAAACGTGCGTGGCAATATCGAAGAAGCGGTTGCCCATATCAAAAATGCCTTAACTGAACTGGATGCGGTTTATGCGGCGTATGCTGAACCAGATGCGGATTTTGATAAACTCGCCGCCGACCAAGCCCGTTTAGAAGACATTATCAACGCGTGTGACGGGCATAATTTAGATCGCAAACTGGAAGTGGCTGCCGATGCGTTACGTTTGCCTGAATGGGATGCCGATGTCACCAAATTATCAGGCGGTGAACAACGCCGCGTGGCTTTATGTCGTTTATTATTGTCCAATCCCGATATGTTGTTATTGGACGAACCGACTAACCATTTAGATGCCGAATCTGTTGCGTGGTTAGAACGCTTTTTACACGATTACACAGGCACAGTGGTTGCCGTCACCCATGACCGTTATTTCCTAGACAATGTAGCAGGCTGGATTTTAGAACTGGACAGAGGGCAAGGCATTCCGTGGGAAGGCAATTATTCCAGTTGGCTAGAGCAAAAAAGCACCCGTTTATTGCAAGAAGAAAAACAAGAATCTTCTCGCCAAAAAGCCATGAAAGAAGAATTGGAATGGGTACGCTCGAATGCCAAAGGTCGTCATGCCAAAAGCAAAGCGCGTTTGGCTCGCTTTGAAGAACTGTCTTCTGCTGAAACTCAAAAACGTAATGAGACACAGGAAATTTATATTCCACCTGGTCCTCGTTTAGGTGATGTGGTGATTGAAGCCGATAATATCAGCAAAGGTTTCGGTGATCGTCTACTTATTAACGATTTAAGTTTTAAACTTCCACCAGGTGGCATTGTCGGTATTATCGGACCAAATGGTGCGGGTAAAACCACATTGTTCCGCATGATGGCAGGTGTTGATAAACCTGATACAGGCACATTAACGCTAGGTTCAACCGTGCAGATTTCCTATGTAGACCAGTTGCGTGATGACATGAATCCTAAAAATACTGTCTGGGAAGAAGTGTCAGAAGGTTTGGATATGATTACCGTCGGCAATTACACCACGCCATCACGCGCCTATCTGGGACGTTTTAATTTCAAAGGCGGCGATCAACAAAAATTCATCGGCGATTTATCAGGCGGTGAACGTAACCGTGTGCATTTAGCTAAGTTACTGAAAAAAGGCGGTAACGTCTTATTACTCGACGAACCGACTAACGATTTAGACGTGGAAACCTTACGCGCTTTGGAAGAAGCTTTACTCGCTTTTCCTGGTTGTGCGGTGGTTATCTCACATGATCGCTGGTTCTTAGACCGTATCGCTACGCATATTTTAGCGTTTGAAGGCGATAGTCAGGTGGTATGGTTTGAAGGCAATTATCAAGATTACGAAGCTGACCGTCATCGCCGTTTAGGCAGTGACGCTGATACGCCGCACCGTTTGAAATATAAAAAATTGTCTTAACATTCTTGCTTAGGCGTACAAACTCAAGTTTGTACGCCGTGCTGTTTAGTCCAACAACTCTTGTGGAATATTACCGCCATTCTGTGCGAGTTTTCGTAAAACGGTTTTATGTAGCCACATATTCATTTGCGCAGAATCGCCCATTTTTTCAGCAGGACAGCCCAATTCTGCTGCGAGTTCTTTACGCGCAGCCAAGCTACTATCGAGTTTTAGTAACTTTAATAAATCGACGATGGACACTTTCCAGTTAAGTTTTTCTGCATTAGCGGCGGCTAAGTCTTCTAATTTGGCAACCACATCGACTTCAACAATGTCTGTAGTAGCAGCGGGGGCTGAACTAACTTCTTCTACAGGGGCTGATGCTGATTGTTCGGGTGCTTCTTCAGCGTTAGCATTACTAATACCTAGTTTTTCAAAAATAGAACTAAATAGACTCATAATTGTTTCTCAATGTTAGGATGAAATGGAATACGGGATATTTTGCATAGTGCTTCAAAACTATACCATTGAATAGAAAAAAAACGGGCGGAATAAACCGCCCGTTTTATGAAAAGCGGTATTCGTGTTATTTTTTACTAGCTGCGGCGGCGTTAAGATGTTCTACCCCTTCTTCGGCAGCTTTGGTCGCTGTGGGTGCGTGTCCTAATTCACCTTCATCAATGGATTTTTGCAATGAATCAGCGGCTGCGTCTACATGAGTTTTCTGTACACCTTTAGCAACAATAGATGCTGATAAGGTGTGATTTAAAGCGGATTTAGCGTGTTCCACTAAAATAGGCGCGTGTCCTGCTTTACCATGTACCACGGCGGCATTGGCGTGTTCAAGTGCGGTAGCAATGTGTTCTTGTGCAGTGCTGGGATGCTCTACAGCAAAAACAGTTGTACTCAAACACAGTAATAAACCTGCAAATACAGATGTTACTTTTTTCATGTCCATCTCCTCAGTATTATTGGAATATTCAATTTGTTGATACCACTCACTCAAAAACAACAATAGCTACTTGCAAAAGTGAAACATTTATGGTTCAACGTTTTTATTTTAACCACCATTGAATTTATTTTGCAAGTAACTGATTAATCTAACACTCGCCTTCTCATTTATTGCCCAATAGTTTCCTGTTCCGCCCTTATTTGTTACACAATTCGCGGTTATCTTATGCCCAATGAGCAACCGCAACGGTTGCGGGAGAAGATAATGAAAGAGAATGAAGGCGCGGTAGTTTAGAACTGGAAATGTTGTGTGATGACAGTTTGCCCCTTACAACACCTGTTAGCGTGTTATTCATTCGTTAGGCAGAAGAAATCATTGTGAATTTGACAGATTTTGAAAATATAACCATGTAGAACGAGACTCTACACACAGGATTATTGGCATGAAAAAGACTGAAAACAAACAACCGTCGGGCGCACCTGCTATTGCCCATTATAGTTCTAGCGACATGAATAAATTTGGTGGTGTATATGCAACCCCATTCCGCAATGAGATTGCAGGGGTGTTTATTACTGAATTAGTGGAAAAATACGGTTCACCGCTATTTGTTTTGTCCGAAGAGCATTTACGTCAATCGGTACGCCGCATTAATCGGGCGTTCACAACTCGCTATGCCAAAGTACGCCAAGCGTGGTCGTATAAAACCAATTATATCAATGCCGTGTCTGCCATACTGCATTCAGAAGGCTGTGATGCCGAAGTGGTATCAGAATTTGAGTATGACAAAGCCCGCCGCTTAGGTGTACCCGCATCGCGTATCTTTTTTAATGGTCCTTATAAATCGCGTAACGTGTTAACCAAAGCGGTTAAAGCAGAAGCGCGAATTCATGTCGATCATTTAGATGAATTGGCGTTATTGGAAGAAGTTGCCGTAGATCTGGGTATTTTAGATTTCCCTATCACCATTCGTTTGAACTTTGACACAGGTTTTGCGGAAAACTGGGGACGCTTTGGTTTTAACTTAGAAAATGGTCAAGCAATGGAAGCAGCACGACGCATCGCCGCCAGTCCGAATTTAAAATTGACAGGCTTACATAATCATATTGGTACTTTTATCACTGAGCCGCGTGCGTATGCTGTACAAATCGGTATTATGATTGCCTTTATGAACAGCGTGGAAGCGGCAACTGACTGCACCATTAGCACGCTGGATATAGGCGGTGGTTTTGCCTCGCCTAATGCCATGCAGGGTGTATCTTTACCACCTGAACAAATCATCCCTACCCCTGAACAATATGCCGAAGCGATTTGTGGGGCGTTAGCCATTGGTCTTAAAGACCGTGAACAACAAGGCAAACCGTTACCCGAATTGGTATTAGAAACAGGTCGCGCTGTGGTCGATGAAGCAGAGTGGTTAATCTCTAGCGTCATCGCTAATAAACGTTTGCCCGATGGTAAACGGGCTATGGTCGTGGATGCAGGGATTAATATTTTATTTACTGCATTTTTGTATAACCATGATGTACGCCCTACCCGCCCTGTAGAAGGCATACTGGAAGACACGGTGTTGTATGGTCCTTTATGTATGAATACAGATGTGGTGCGACAATCAGTGCGTTTGCCGCCGTTGAAAGTCGGTGATTTATTATCTTTTTGGCCCGTTGGTGCTTATAACAATACTCAGTGGATGCAGTTTATTCAGTTACGTCCTGCTGTTGTTTTAGTACGGCAAAATGGGCAGGTGGATGTGGTGCGTAGAGCAGAAACCCTAGACGATATTGAAGCACCTGAACATTTACCCTCTGATTTGCAACCTGATTTCTCTTAATGTAGAGGTAATCCCCTGATGAAATCCGTGACTAAACAGCCCACATTACCTTTGCTTTCACGTCGCCAGTGTCTTAAAGGTTTAGCTGTATTGAGTTTATCGCCTTGGATTAAACCCGTTTACGCAAAGCCCGCTGAGATACTCAGCGGTTCGACATTTCATTTGACCATTGCAGAAACCCGCGTTAATTTCACGGGTACGCCACGTTTAGCGACGACGGTGAATGGTTCACTGCCTGCGCCGACGTTGCGTTGGCGCGAAGGCGACACGGTTACGATCCATGTCACCAATCAACTGAATGAAACCAGCTCTATTCATTGGCACGGGCTGATTTTGCCCTATCAGATGGACGGCGCACACGGTGTTAGTTTTGCTGGTATCGCGCCTAATACTACCTTCACTTATCGCTTTAAAGTTCAGCAATCAGGTACTTATTGGTATCACTCACATTCGGGTATGCAGGAGCAAACGGGCTTGTATGGTGCGATTATCATTGAACCGTTAAAGGGTGAAACGATAGTTGCAGAACGCGATTATGTGATTGTATTGTCAGATTGGACAGATGAAGACCCGATGGCAGTGCTGGATAAATTAAAAAAGCAAAGCGATTACTATAATTTCAATCAATTGACCGTGTTGGATTTTGTTCATGATATTAAACAGGACGGGCTAAAGTCTGCTGTAGATAAACGTGAGATGTGGAATGAAATGCTCATGAATATGACCGATTTGTCGGACATTTCTGCTTATACTTACTGCTATTTACTAAACGGCAATACACCAGAAACTAATTGGACGGCACTGTTTAACAAAGGCGAGCGGATACGCTTACGTTTTATCAATGCTGCTTCGCAAAGTTTCTTTGATGTGCGAATTCCCAATTTAAAAATGACGGTGGTGCAAGCAGACGGGCAGAATATTGAACCTGTCAGTGTTGATGAATTTCGACTGGGCGCGGCAGAAACTTACGATGTGATTGTCACGCCTGAAGATGATGCGTACACGATTTTTGCCCAATCTATGGATAGAACAGGTTATGCACGAGGAACATTAGCAACTCGAACAGGTTTAACCGCTGCTGTGCCTGCATTGGATAAAGCTGAACCTTTGTCCATGCTGGATATGATGGGTGATATGGCACACGGTGTTGCCGCGCATCATGCCAAAACCGAATACGGCGCGAGTGTGGATATGCGCGTTGATATGCCGCGTACCAATTTGGACGATGCGGGTGTTGGGCTACGCAATAACGGGCGGCGGGTATTGACTTACGCGGATTTGCACACCATCGGCGGGTCATTAGACCCACGTCCCGCAACCCGTGATATTGAGCTGCATTTAACAGGCAATATGGAACGTTATAGCTGGTCATTTGATGGCGTGGAGTTCGACGATTCCAGCCCGATACATTTTCGTTATGGTGAGCGATTGCGGGTTATTCTGGTTAATGACACCATGATGACGCATCCCATTCATTTACATGGTATGTGGAGTGAGCTGGAAACGCCAGATGGTAAATTTCAAGTCCGTAAACATACCTTTAACGTACAACCCGCACAGCGCATTAGTTTTTTAGTTACTGCTGACGCACTGGGTTATTGGGCGTGGCATTGCCATTTGTTTTATCACATGCACGTTGGTATGTTTCGCACGGTGGTGGTGTCGTGAATCAGCGTATCACAGTAAATAAGACTTCCGAGGTTTTAAAAATCTCGGAGGTCTCAACGCTAGCACTGCGACGTGTGAGCTTATTGATAATAGCTCTATCTTGGCAATCCTTATCATGGGCAGAAAAATCGCCGCCTATGGATCATAGCAAAATGAATCACATGACTATGAATCATGCTGAACAGGGCGAGGCAATGAATCACAGCAAAATGAATCACGCAACTATGAATCATGCTGAACAGAGCGGGGCAATGGATCACAATGAGATGTCCATGCAGGGCGGTGATGCGCCCGAAAATGCGCGTGACCCAAACGCATATTCCGATGGTTACACACTGAACGCTATGCCATTTTATAAGGACGAGTCTCACAACTTATATTCGTTGTTAGTCGATAGGTTGGAAAGTGTAACCACAACAGGCAACGCTGCCATGACCTATGATTTACAGGCATGGGCAGGGCAAACTTATAACCGTGCGTTAATTAGAGCCGAAGGCGAAATGCAGAACGGTTTGTCAGAAAACGCCCGTACCGAATTATTGTGGGCGCACGCTATCACACCCTATTGGGATTCACATCTGGGCGTACGTTACGACAGCGGTTCAGGGCGAGGGCGTTGTTGGTTAGCCTTTGGTGTGCAAGGTTTAGCTCCTTATTGGCTATACACAGAAGCGACATTTTATGTGAATGAACAAGGGCGGACGGCGTTTCGTGTTGAGCTGGAATACGATGTGTTAATAACCCAACGCTTGATTTTGCAACCGCGTGTCGAGGCAAATTTTTACAGTAAAAACGATCCTGCACATAATTTGGGCAATGGTTTATCGAATGTTGAAGCGGGACTGCGTTTGCGTTATGAATTCTGTCGTGAATTCGCGCCTTATGTCGGTGTGGAATGGGCAAGTACTGTTGGTAATACCGCCAATTATGCAAAAGCTAACAGCAATACGGTTGACGAAACGCGCTTTGTGGCGGGCATACATTTTTGGTTTTGATTTCAGTCTTTGTACTGCACAAAACCCAAGCGACTTAGTGTAGCAGGAGCTTCCATCTTACTACTGTCGTAGTAGCAAGATGGAAGTTTGATAGAAAATTAAATGTTATAAGCCGTTTCGCCGTGTTCAGTAGTATCCAAACCTAGACGTTCATCTTCTTCAGTGACGCGTAGTCCGATGAGTACATCAACCAGTTTAAAGGCGGCAAACGATACCGCGCCAGACCAGACGATGGCAATCACAACGCTCCACAGTTGGCTAATCATTTGTCCTGACATACTGTATTCGGCAACACTATTAGTCACATAATCCCACACGCCTGTACCACCTAGTGCGGGGCTTGCAACCACTGCGGTACCTAACGCGCCTATAATACCGCCGATACCGTGGACACCGAAAGCATCTAAAGAATCGTCATATTTTAGTTTAGCTTTCAGTATAGTTACCGACCAGAAACAAGTACCACCTGATACCAAGCCTAATAAAATTGCACCCATAGGACCAGACCAACCACACGCAGGTGTAATAGCAACCAGACCTGCAATCGCACCTGAAGCCGCACCTAACATACTGGGTTTGCCGCGTATAATCCATTCAGCAACCATCCATGATAATGTGGCGGCGGCAGCGGCTAATAAAGTATTGACGAACACTAATGCTGCTAAACCATTGGCTTCCAAGTTTGAACCTACGTTAAAACCAAACCAACCCACCCACAGTAACGAGGCACCAATCATGGTCATAGTGACACTGTGTGGAGTGAGAAATTCTTTACCATAACCAATACGTTTGCCGACTAATAAACAGCCCACTAAACCAGCAACACCTGCATTGATATGTACTACTGCACCACCTGCAAAATCCAATGCACCTTTTTGGAACAAAAAGCCTGCCGTTGCGGCTGCTTTTTCAGCTGCGGCAGTATCAGTATACGCATCAGGACCTGCCCAATACCAAACCATGTGTGCCATCGGTAAATAAGAAAAGGTAAACCACAGTACGGTGAATAATAAAATGGCTGAGAACTTAACCCGTTCCGCAAATGCACCGATAATTAATGCAGGCGTAATGGTGGCAAAGGTTAATTGAAACGCCACATAGATATATTCAGGAATAAACACGCCTTTACTAAACGTGGCAGCCAGTGAATCGGGTGTGATACCTTTGAGAAATAGTTTACTAAAGCTACCAAAAAACGCATTACCTTCGGTGAAAGCAAGACTATAACCATAGATTGCCCATAATATAGCGACCATTGAGAAGATAACGAACACCTGCATCAATACCGAAAGCATATTTTTGACGCGTACCATACCACCATAAAACAGAGCCAAACCAGGAATGACCATCAACGTAACTAAAATGGTTGAAATCATAACCCACGCGGTATCGCCTTTGTTAGCCGTCGGTGCTACAACATCGGCAAAACTAGCTTCTACAAAAACCAACGATAATGCCAAAATGCTAAACCCTGTTTTTAAATTAAAGTGCTTCATCGCCAGTCTCCCCAGTCCGAATACGAATAACTTGTTCTAATTCAGTCACGAAAATTTTACCATCACCGATTTTTCCCGTATTGGCTGCTTTAGCAATCGCCTGTAAGGCTTGATCGAGTAACGCATCGGGTACAGCCACTTCGATTTTGGCTTTGGGTAAAAAATCCACGACATATTCAGCACCACGATACAGCTCGGTGTGACCTTTTTGGCGACCAAAACCTTTAACTTCAGTCATGGTAATCCCAGAAACCCCCATATCAGATAATGCCTCGCGGACATCATCCAATTTAAAGGGTTTGATAATAGCGGTTATTAGTTTCATACAATGCCTCTTGCTTAGTTTAAAGACTCAATAATCTTTAAGCACAGACTGTGCCAAAATTAAAATCACCGATTTTCTCAGTATTTCATAGTATTTTGCTCATAATGACGCACTATAATGAAACGCAATGTCATTTACGCACCAATATAGCGCAAAAATGACATGCGTACTGTATTCCTAGCCTTGAGAAAATAGCAGACAAAAAAAATACGCCCGTAGGCGTATTTTTATGCTTAAGACAAAATTAGATTGTTTTAAAAAGTGATGGTCGCATCGGTAGAGAACAAAAATTGATCTTGTCTACCGTTATCATCGAACGCGTTATAGGCTGTACCGTCTGGGTTTCTGCCATCATTCCAATCATAACGAATGTTAGGACGCACATTTAACCAAGGCATAGGTTTCCAGTTAACACCTGCGGTAATCGCATAATAGGTTGCAGGTTGACAAGTTGATAAGAAGTTACCACTAGCAGCTGTACTGACTGGAACACCACTTACACCATCAATGGTTTCTGCATTAGTGGTTGCCGCAACACGACCAGGTGAACAAACACGGAAACCGTCTTGGTCTCTAAACCATTCACCACGCAAACCGACTGATAAATTGTCTTTCACATCGTAGTATAAATGCGTGTTAATGCCATACCACTGCGCATCTCTGACCGTTGATAAGGCAACATTATTCGCATAACCGTGGTCATGTTGTAACACTAAGTGGGTTTTGTCAGTGATATTGTGTTTTAACACAATGCTATACATTCCCCATGATTGGCTACTGTGCTCAGACGTACCGCCATAAGTTCCGCTGATATTGGCTGATGTGCCTTTATCAGTGCTAGTCCACGTCGCACCAGCGATACCACCCCAGTTGCCCAGTTGTTTGTTCCAGCCGCCATCCCAACCGCCAGTCGCACTGCCAGTCGTTACACCGCCCATGACAGAGACATTACTATTGACTGTATAGTTAGCTAAAATACCTGTATGGGTGAATGGTTCGCCATATTGCATGGTGTAAGCGTGGCTGTAAAAGAAGTTATCAGGCGCGGGAACGGTTTCATAACCAATCGGTGTATAAAAATGCCCTGCTTTAACATTCAAACCATTACCAACAGGAACGTAGGCTTCAACATAAGCTTGCGGCAACGCTATATCATAAAAACGATTTTGACCGCGTAGCATGTGTAAATCCCAGTTGCTACGATTCAAAGGTTGTAACGTGTTCACATCATAAGCAGGAACGCCATAAGCCTGAGTAAAAGTTGCATCAGTACCGAACATGAAATCAAAACGTCCGCCGAAATCCCATTTGTCACCCTCAGTCGCTACTGCACGTTGCACAAATAAATTCAATTGGTTCAACTGAAATTCACTGGCACGGTCACCAAAAGTAACAGGTCCGTTAAATTTATTAGTTGGGTTAGTTGAGTTATAGGTAATACCCGCATTTGCCCAAGCCCCTACAGTAATACCATTATCTTTTAATAATTTGGCTTCATTGACATCATATTTAGTCAACGATTTCACCATACCATCAGTCGCATAAACCTGCGACACTGACAATACACTACCGATAGCTGTGCAAATCATCAGATGTTTGCGACTTAATAATAAATGTTTCATGTTGGTAACCCCTTATTTATTTAAATCTTTATGCTTAATTAAGTTAAAATTAATAAAGCACATATTATGCCAAAAATTATTTTTTATATAAAACAGTTGCTTATGCAATTTTTTCTAATTTACTTGGTCAATAATTGCACCATCAAGGTGCAAACACCAATGCCACAGAACCAATATTGTGCGCATTCGTTGCCAAATAACGACAAACTGTATCATTCTAGCTAACAGTGTAGAAGATGCTGTCAACCTATGTGTTTTTTTAGTGGCTAACTCGACAAAAAAGATGTTATCTTTATTACCGTTTTGCATAAAACACTGACTCAACAACCATCTTAGGAGACAACATAAATGTCTATAGCAAAAGTATTAAAAATGATTGAAGACAACGACGTAAAATTTGTCGATTTTCGTTTTTGTGACACACGCGGTAAAGAACAACACGTTACATTCCCTGCACATAGCATTGACGAAGATACTTTTGAAGAAGGTAACATGTTTGATGGTTCTTCAGTCGCTGGCTGGAAACACATCAATGAATCAGACATGATTTTGATGCCAGACCCAAGCACTGCGGTTATGGATCCTTTCTTTGATGACAACACCTTAATCATTCGTTGCGACATTATCGAACCAAAAAACATGCAAGGTTATGAGCGTGACCCCCGCTCATTAGCAAAACGTGCAGAAGCGTATTTAAAATCAACTGGCATTGCTGACACAGCATTCTTCGGCCCTGAAAACGAATTCTTCATCTTTGATGACGTACGTTGGGGAACAGACATGAGCGGCTCTTTCTACAAAGTTGACTCAGAAGAAGCAGGCTGGAACTCAGAAAAAGTCTATCCAGACGGCAACACAGGACACCGTCCAAGTGTTAAAGGTGGTTACTTCCCAGTCCCACCCGTCGATTCATTCCAAGATATTCGTTCTTCAATGTGCTTAACATTAGAAGAAATGGGGCAAACTACCGAAGTTCACCATCACGAAGTTGCGACTGCGGGTCAATGCGAAATCGGCGTAAGATTTAACACCTTAGTTAAAAAAGCTGACGAAGTATTAGAACTGAAATACGTTATTGCTAACATCGCACACGCTTACGGCAAAACAGCGACTTTCATGCCTAAACCATTAGTTGGCGACAACGGTAGCGGTATGCACGTTCACCAATCGTTAGCAAAAGACGGCGTAAACTTATTTACTGGTGATTTATACGGCGGCTTGTCTGAAACTGCGTTGTACTACATCGGCGGTATCATCAAACACGCTAAAGCCTTAAACGCATTCACTAACGCCTCAACTAACAGCTACAAACGTTTAGTTCCTGGTTTTGAAGCACCTGTTATGTTGGCATATTCTGCGCGTAACCGTTCAGCATCTATTCGTATTCCTTTCGTCAATAACCCAAAAGGTCGTCGTATCGAAGTCCGTTTCCCAGACTCAACAGCAAACCCATACTTAGCATTCTCTGCAATGTTAATGGCAGGTCTTGACGGCATTCAAAACAAAATCCATCCTGGCGATGCAATGGATAAAGACTTGTATGACTTACCTGCTGAAGAAGCAAACAACATCCCACAAGTTTGCCATTCATTCGACCAAGCCCTAGAAGCATTAGATAAAGACCGTGAATTCTTAACCAAAGGCGGTGTTTTCACTAATGACGTAATCGACGGCTACATCGCGTTGAAAATGGAAGAAGTCACACGCATTCGTATGAGTACACACCCAGTCGAATACGACATGTACTACAGCTTGTAATTTTTAAGCCGCTACTTTTAACGCTTAAACAAAAACGCCCCATTACTGGGGCGTTTTTCGTTGCTGTCCATTATATTCTTGTTTTGTTTCAACAAAAATATGCGACTATTTCAAAACCTACGCGAATACGAAAATCTGCACATCGTACTATGGCTAATGAAAGACACCTGCTGGCTATTGGAATGGAAATTGGCGGGTGTTTGTATGGCAATACCCACTATAGGCGTTGCACTCCATATCACATGGCGACACCGAAAAAATAACGCTGAATTATTTCACAGCATCGCCGTCAGCAACTGGATATGCGCCAACGCCATTTGGATGCTAGGCGAATTCTTTTATGATGACACGCTACGCCCACTAGCAGGCGTGTTTTTTGGTTTCGGCTTTATCAGCCTAGCTATCTACTACCTAGTCATATTGCCAAAAAAGTACAAAGCGAATAAAAGCTAACTCATCGGTAAATTTGTTCAGATTACTAGGTCGTAAGACAACACACATAAACCCCGCCCAATACAATATGCAAAGGGCAAGTAGCTAGCTACAATGCCAATGGATAGCAAGAAAGCTGGTGCAAAATTATTTGAAGCCTGTCCAACGATTCAAGCCACTCTCAGTGAGCTGGGTGATAAAGGTTGGAATCTGATTACGGTGATAGAAAGAGTGGTCGGTAAGGCGAGTTTTTTTCCTGCCATGAATTTTTAAGTTTGGGCGTGATGAGTGAATAAATGTTTGATAGAGAGCAGTTTAAAGAAGCAATTAAGGTACAGTTACAAGACATACCTGAGGATAAACGTGTAGCGTTTGCAGTGCGTTCAGCAATACGGGTGTTGCCTCTGTTGGCTAATCCTCAAGACTTACCATTTACTTATTGGCATCCAATAGATGCAAGCAAATATTTACTGGTAATACTAGAGGCTAATAGTTGTAGTATTGAATATGCACTAACGAAAGAAAAGAAATACATTGTTAATACTAATGCCGCTGCTCGTGCCGCTAATTCCTACACTGCCTCCTATGTCGCTAATGCAGCCACTTACGCTAACGCCAGTAATGCCGCTTACGTTGCTGCCTATGCCGCCGCTTACGCAGTCGAAGCTGCCTATATTTCAGGTAATGCTCATACAATGATTCAGGAAATACAACTGGATTTAGCTATGTTAAATGAGATAACAGCAGAAAAATTATTACAACAACCGTTATGGTCAGAAGCCATTTCTGAAAACTGGCAACAACTGCTAGTTAGTTTTAAAGTCGATGTGTTAAGTCTGAATGCTGGTTTTGATGTTTGGCTAGATTGGTATGATGATAGATTACAAGGTAAGCCACTAGATGTTGAATTACTCCAACAATGGAATAACATCCCCAAAGAAATTGAAGCACAAGGCGCGGTAGCCGTTAATGCCTATCTTAAAAATCTGCTACAAAAAAACCTCACCCATCCCTTAAACCGCGTCCGCGCCATTTTTATCGGTTATGGCGAAGCGGGGAAAACTTCGTTAATCCGTGCCTTGCACAATGAAGAAGTTATTAAAGGTACAGAAGCCATGACCGCTGGCATTGATATTCGGGATTGGGATGTGCCGAACAGTGACATCAAAGCACATTTTTGGGATTTTGGTGGGCAGGTGGTGTTTCATTCCACGCATAAATTCTTTTTGCGTTCGTCCTGTGTGTATATCATCGTCATTAACGCCCGCGCCGATATAAATAACAGCGAACAGGCAGAATATTGGCTAGACCATATCAAAGTATTCGGCGGTTCTGCACCCGTTTTATTGGTCGGCAATAAAGCTGATGAAGCGGAAGTGCATCTGCAAATGGAAAGCCTAAAGCAGAAATATCCTAATATTAGAGGCTTTTATCCTGTTTCTTGTACCCAAGCAAAAACCAACTATAGCCCTCAATTTGCCAGCTTTGAAAATGCCTTAACCCATGAATTAACCGCTGTGGGTATTCATCAAATGCGATTCACAGCCGCGCAAGCCAAGGTTTTAGATGAGTTACGGCAATATTCACCCGACCACGCTTTTTTGAGTGAAGACGATTTTAATCAGCTCTGTGATAAATACAGTATCAGCAACGAAGGCGAGTTAAACCGCGCTTGGTTGGTGGATATTTTCGATAAACTGGGCGTGATGCTGCATTTTGACGAATTAAAAACGTTTAATAATGCCTATATGCTGAATCCGCGCTGGTTGACGCACGGCGTTTATACTTTGATGAATGCCAAGCAAGCGCGGTTAAATGACGGCGATATAGTCAGAATTTTGAAAGCAAGCAAGGTTGAAGATGAACACAAACAGTTATTAAGTTACGATTCTATTCAATGTGTGTTTATCAGCAAAGCCATGCAGCGTTTTAAACTGTATTATCCATTGCCTAATGGAACTAACGCGCTAATGATTCCCGCGTTATTAAACGATGAACTGCCCAATTATCCAGCCGAATTAAAAAACAGTGACACCTTACAGTTTGAATTTGCCTTTATGGGTTTTTTACCGCGTAATTTAATCGGCGAGTTTATGGTCAGTCGCTATGAAGAAATCAAAGCTAACTGTCAGAGTCAGCGCGGCGCGGTGTTCGCCAGTAAAAGTTTGCAAGCGCAAGCCTTAGTCGAAGCCGATTATCATCGTCGCTTATTAGTCATGCAGGTGTATGGCAGAGATGCCAAAGAATATCTCACCATTTTGTATGATGCGATGTTGACGGTTTTTGGTGAACTAAACTTGGATTATCGAGAATGGGTGGTGTTGCCGATGTCAGCTTGTCTTGATAAGGAAACATTAGGATTTAACCGCAAAGTTGAAAAAGCTCCGTATCAACAGCTTTTAGCGTATGCCAAAAACAAGGAATCCAAGTATATTTCTGAATCAGGTTTGAAATATGATTTAAACAAGGTGTTAGGCATTATCATGTCGGACGCTGAACAAGCTAAACAAGGCATTACCAATAATTTTTATAACAGCAGTCCTAATTTAACTCAAACAAGCGAGATTGATATGAGCGAAACAACAAGAACTATCACGACAAGCGTTTATGTGGAAGGTGACGTAAATGGTGGCAATATTGCTGGACGAAATGTGATTATTAAAACTGGAAAAGATGCAGATGTTAAGCCATTATTGGAACAATTATTAGCTGAAATTAAAGCGTTAAACGGAAAAATACCAGCTCAAAATTTAGCAGATATGACAGAAGGTGTGGAAAAATTGATTAATGAAGGTAATCGAGAAACACCGCGTAAAAAATGGTACGAAGCGAGTTTAGAAGGTATTAAAGAAGCCGCTTTAGCTGTTGGTGACATTGCTAAACCCGTGCTGGATATTGCTGAAAAACTCAGCCCGTTATTATTAGGCTTGTAGAAGTTAACTTAATCCTTTTTGAAAAATTGTGATCAGAGTAAATTTTGAAATTAATTTTACTCTGACCATAATTATTTAATTACTCAAAACAAAAACGCCCCATTATCGGGGCGTTTTTCGTTGTAAATAGCATTGTATTTAGAAAATGGCAGAGCCTAATAATTTGGCTATCGTCGCGCCTTGTTCTGTATTGACATAATCTAATACCAGCGGCACAAATTGTTGAATCTGCTCGGATGTCATGCCTAATTCTTTGAAAAGACTGACCACTGCGATTAAGTTACTCACTGTGCCACCAGAACCACTCGCCAATTCCGCTAAACTTTCCAGCATGGAGGGATCGACCGCGCTCAACAAGCTTTGTAGATTTGGTATCGCTTGTTCTAATTGGGCAAATTCACCCTCTTTTAGTTTGTTTTGTGCGAGTTGTAATAACACGCCTAAACCGCTTTGGGCTTGGGTTTGCGTGACACCTGCGCCCTTCATTAAATAGTCTGTTAATTGCTTGACTTGTATCGGCTGCTGCGTGCCATGTTTTAACTGTGATTGCGCGTTATGCAGGAGATTATTAATCGCTTGTTTTGTTTGTGGTGAAGCAGCGGCGGCATTTGCCGCTTTAAGCATATCTTGCCATTCAGATGCCTGTGCATTACTTAATAACACTATCGGTAATGCTAACGTTAAGATAATTTTTTGCATATTGGTCTGTTTTTTATTAGCACTCAGAGAGTACAAAACGTATTTTGTACTCCTTTGTCTCATTTACATTAAGCAGGATGTAGTAAGCCTAACAGTGTTTGCGCCTGTTCAGCGGCTTCATGTCCTAGGTTGGTTAAATAACCGCCGTCTTCTTGGGTAATCAAACCTTTATCATATAAGCGTTTAGTGGCTGCTACGATGGCAGGGGCGGCTTCATGTTTGTGTACTTTAATGCCTGCTTGTGTGGTTTCTAAGTTGTAACGAACTAGCATATTCAGTTCATCGACAATATCTTGGGTGTATGGCATAACAAATCCTCATGATTTATTGAATTAAACGGATAGTATAAAGCACTACGCTACGCTAATGTGAGTAACCACTGTTCAAAACAGCTTTTAATATGTTCGGCAATCAGTTCAGGCGTGTCGTGTGAGGTATCAACGACTAAATCGTAATTGCTAAGGTCTCTAAATTGGATGTTATACAGTTTACGAAACCGATCATCTTCAATTGCTTGCCGTTGGGCATTATTTTCTAAGGTCGCTTGTAATGAGGGATTATGTTCATCACTGCGTGAGGCATTAAAAACGCGTTCCGCCCCTATTATGGGGTCAACCGATAAAAATACTTTAAATGCGGTAGGAATAAAATGCCACGCCAGCCGAGAATCAACGATTAACTTGTCGCCTGTTTTGCCTAAATTAATAACAAAATTATCAATTTCATCGTCAATACTACGGTCGGTTTGCGATATTTTGTTTAATTCTAAAGTCGTTACACCGCGCTGTTGAGCAATAGAGCGTTGTATTGTGCCTGTCCCGATGATGTCATAACCTGTCAGTTGTTGTAGCGCGGTAGCGACGGATGATTTGCCGCCACCAATATCACCTGACAACGCAATTATATGTTTCATATTGATTAAAACCTTTAGCAAGCCACACGCGGTGGCTGAATATAAAAGATTCAGTATAAAACGGCTAGCCAATTGTTACCAAAAATACTTGTTTCTTGTAACCATCAGTTAGCCTTTGCCAAATTTAGTCCTTAACGTACAATTGCCCCTATCAAAATCGCTAAACCACGACATGAAAATTTATGGGAATACTTAGCCTACTACTTTGGACACCTGCTTTAGGCGTTTTGCTTTTAGCATTTATACCCAAGCAACAAACGCGCATTATTCGCTTAATCAGTATGTTGTTTGCTGTGCTGGCTTTTTTAGGCAGTTGCTGGGTGCTTAGTCTTTATGAACAAGCCAATGCCAATTTGCAATTGAGTGAATATTTTCCGCTCAATCCAGACCTTGGTAGTGCTTACGCGTTAGGCGTTGATGGTTTATCTATGCCTATGTTGGTATTAGCCACCTTGCTAACGGCTATTGCGTTGCTTGCCTCGTTCAGTATTTCAGAGGGAGTTAAAGGCTACCATATCTGCATTTTGATACTGGAATTCGGTATGTTAGGGGTATTTCTAGCGCAAGATTGGGCATTATTTTATATTTTCTGGGAAGTCACCTTAATTCCGCTGTTTTTCCTCATTGATCGTTGGGGTGGACAGCGGCGACATTCAGCCAGTCTAAATTTTGTGTTATATACGATGGGGGGCTCGGTGTTTATGCTGATGAGTTTGCTAGCTGTCAGTCAGTACGACCTGCAACATGGCGGTTCATTAATGACTTCCATGAATCAAATCGCCCAAGATATGCCGTTGACTGAACAGGTACTGGTATTGCTGGGCTTTTTAATCGGTTTTGGGGTAAAAATGCCGATTTTCCCGCTACATGGTTGGTTGCCATTAGCCCACGTTGAAGCCCCTAGCCCTATCAGTATTTTACTGTCAGGTATTTTGTTAAAAATGGGGGCTTATGGCTTATTACGCGTGGTGGTGATGTTGCCCGAAGCGACGCAGGTTTTACAACCGTTTTTGATGTTTCTAGCGTTGTTTGGCATGATTTACGGTGGGCTGTTAGCGTGGCGACAAAGCGATTTAAAAGCCATGATTGCCTATTCGTCCATTAGCCACATGGGGCTGGTGTTATTAGGCATTGCCAGTTTAACGGAACTGGGCATGACGGGCGCGGTGATGCAAATGACTGCACACGGTTTAATTGCTGGGGCTATGTTTTTGCTGGTTGGTCTGTTATACGAGCGCACTCACACGCGCAATATTCAAGATTACCGCTCGCTGATTCAAGTGATGCCGCGCTTTGCGCTGTTTATGAGCTTGACGTTATTAGCGGCAATGGGGCTACCGAGTACGGTTGGTTTTATTGCTGAATTGCAAATCCTCATTGGCGGCTTTCAACAATGGGGCTATTGGATGGTATTTTTCAGTGTCAGTCTATTAATCACAGCCGCCTACTCAATACGCACCATCGGCTTATTATTCACAGGTCCTGTAAAACCATTCATACGACCCATTGATGATTTAAAAGTACATGAAATGTTCGCGGCAAGTCTATTAGTGATAAGTATCATTGGCTTTGGTTTAATTCCCACGCCACTGCTTGATTTATCTGCCAGCACTCTCAAGCATATCAACATTCTGCACAGTAAACGGATTCTATAGGACTTACCATGCCACACGCCGCTTTAAAATCCGACGCTAACCGTGAGTTAATCCTTTCGGCGTTAGCACACATAAATCATGTATTACCTGCACAAGCACCGATACAAGATTTCGTGCATCACAATACCCTGCATGGCTATCAGCATTTATCGTTTGAACAAGCACTGGCTGAAAACTATGCTTTAACAGGCATACACGGTTATCTTCCTGAAGCACATTATCGCCAGTTTTATGCACAAGGTCGTATTAATCAACACGATATAGCGGTGGCATTAGCGCATAACCCAACACTACACCCTGAAAAAATTGCCTTTACCGTGGCTGGTAAAGACATTAAGTACCAAGATATTTTTACTGTCACCCTGTTAGTAGATTTATCCGCCATAAGCGTGAGTCAATTTATCTGGCAAGTAGAAGAATTAAACGCTTTAACGTCAGTACAGGCAGATGTGCCTGCCTCTATTGCGCATAGTTACACTGCGCAAAATATTCGTGCATTATGGGAAGCCCTATTACAGCACTTGGATTGCCAGCAAGCTGCCCATCACCCAGAAACCTTGCTGGACTTATCACTAGAGCAAACCGAAGACTGGTTAAGTGTCAGTCATAGCGATGCCTCTATTCATTCACAAACTCAACAACAAGTCGCTATTGATTTGGATGCCACCTTTGCACAAGTGGGTAATGAACTGAGTTTACGCGGTTTAGTCTTGGCATTAAGTGGTAAAGATAGTTTGGATTTTGTCCGTCCTAAATTAATACGTTTGTGTGCATCGGTGCTGGATGAAGGCGTAGCGGCATGGCATACACCTGATGCAGAGCGACTAGGGCTTTATGCGGCATGGCGAGCAAGTACGGATTATGACATTAGTCTGTTTCTACATGAACTACCCGACTGGCAACAAATTGTTTCCACGCTACCCGAAGATGCCATTGATACGATTATCCTGCACCTGACTGAAATGGAGATACCCACGGAAAAATGGGCAGGGTATTTGCAACGCATTGCATTAGAATTAGCGGGCTGGTCGGGCATGATAGCGTGGCGCGAGCAACACCCCAACTATCAAACTGAACACAACACCCCTATTCATCTCGCTGATTATCTAGCCATTCGTCTGACCTTAGATAGACTCTGGCTGAATCAAATCTGTCATGATTTGTGGAAAGTTGAAGCCAATTTAACTAACTTACAACACTATTTTCGCAAAAATTTATCCGAATTTATGGTCCGTCGTCGTCTCTATCAAGGCGATTTACCCGAATATCTCAGCCATCAAGCAAAATCGCTGACCACAGAAGTAAATTCTGAACGTAGTCATCGTAAACAGTGGCAAGAACTCGCCGACTTAATTTGGACGTGGCAATTTAGCCCGATGGCAGAAAACAAAAACCGTCACTCTGTATTTAACAGCGGCTGGCGGTTGTTTCGCTTATGTCAGCATTTAGGCTTGCAGGCTCATCACATTGAGCAATTGCAACCGACTGACTTACAAAACCTATTAACACTACTCGATAATTTTAACAGCACCGAACGCAGTAAAGTTTGGCTAACGGCTTACGAATACCACTATCGACAACAGTTTTTTAACGCCATCCGCGCTAATCACCACCGTGGACGCTGGGCAACACGCGACACCCGCCCCGAAGCACAACTTATTTTCTGTATGGACGAACGCGAAGAAAGTTTTCGCCGTCATTTAGAAGAACATAACCCCGCGCTTGAAACGCTAGGCGCGGCGGGGTTTTTTGGCGTTGCCATGAATTACCAAGGCATGGATGACAATACAACCACTGCCTTATGTCCTGTCGTAGTCACACCTACGCATCAAGTCCAAGAAATTCCGCTGGCTGACACGGAGGATAACTTAGATAGCCATAATCGTGGTCGCAAATTCAAACAATTCATTGCTAATCTATTACTGCAACAATCACGCAGCAATCCGATATTGTCCTATCCAGTCATTGATTTGTTCGCACCGATTACTCTCATCGGCTTATTAGCTAAAACGTTTTCGCCTAAAACACAACAACAGTTAATGGCAAACATTGCCAATAAAGTATCTCCGCCCGTTACCACGCAATTACACTTCACTTTCGATGATGACGATACCCCCAAACAACCTAACATCGGTTTTACCGATAGCGAACAAGCCGACCGTGTGACTAATCTATTGCGCATAATGGGATTAACTAACGTATTTTCGCCCTTAGTGGTACTGTTTGGACACGGCTCACTCAGTGAAAATAATCCACATCGTGCCGCTTATGATTGTGGTGCGTGCAGTGGTCGGCATGGTGGTCCTAATGCTCGCGTATTTGCCGCAATGGCAAACCGTCCTGAAATTCGTAAGCTACTGGCAGAGCGTGACATTCACATTCCCACTGATACTTGGTTTATCGGCGCAGAACATAACACCTGCAATGAAAACATCGACTGGTATGATCTCAGTGAGCTACCGCCTACCTTACATCCCGCTTTTAATAAGCTACAAGCTGATCTTAACCATGCACGGCATTTATCCGCCCACGAGCGTTGCCGTCGTTTGGCCTCCGCACCGCGTAATCCCAGCCTAACAGCTGCTTTGCATCACATCCAAGAACGAGCCACGGATTTTTCCCAAGCCCGCCCTGAATTAGGACATGCGACCAATGCCGCTGCTGTAATTGGACGACGCTCATTAACGCAAGGCGCGTTTTTTGACCGCCGTGTGTTTTTAATTTCTTACGATCCCACACAAGACCCCGAAGGCAACATCCTTGAAGGTATTTTATTGAATGTAGCCCCCGTGGGTGCAGGCATTAATTTGGAATATTACTTTTCCACTGTTAATAATGAGCGTTTTGGTTGTGGCACCAAAATCCCGCATAATATCACTGGTTTTTTTGGTATTATGGACGGCACCAGTAGCGACTTACGGACAGGGCTACCGCAGCAAATGGTTGAAATTCATGAAGCCATGCGTTTACAACTGCTAGTTGAAGCTAAAACTCAGGTGTTAGAACAAATTTATGCGCGGCAAGAAAGTTTGCGTGAACTTATCGGAGGTGGTTGGTTACATCTCAGTGCCAAAGACCCCGATAGTAGCAATATTCAAGTCTTTGAACGCGGTATAGGTTTTATGCCGTGGCAAGCTGAAGCTGTAGAATTGCCCACTTATGAAAAATCGCCCAACTGTTACAAGGATAACAGTGAACCTGTTGCACCTGCGTTGATTAAACAAGCAGATTGGCAACGTAGCTAAGTTCATGATTCGCATCAATACGGCAGATGTAATCGACCACCCTATAAAAAATAACTCAAGGTGACAGGATGATCATTATTCTAAAAAATATTCCTGCAAAAACTAAAAAACAGGATATAAAAAATTTTATTACCCCAGCAGTTAATGGGAGCTGGTTAAGCAAACGCGGTGAAATACAAAATATTTCAATGCTGTCAAGAAAGAATATTTGCACACATGATATTCAATATCATAGTTTGGTTGACATAGTACCTGATTCTGTTGCCAAACGGGTCATAAAGAAACTTAACAGAAAATTTATAGTAGGCAAGTGTATTGCTGTATGTGAATATAAGCTCAGGAATTGGCACAATGATCCGAGAATTATCAGAAATACTAACAAACGACTAAATAACAGGCGATCTACTGATCGCAGGGATAAATATAAAGAAGTAGTTTCAGAGGAGCTGACTATTACTAGCAAACGCACCTTTCATACAAAAGGCTGGTAAAAATCTGTTTGTGGAGATTTATTTAAGCGATGTGCTTAACTACTTGGTCTATGGTGTGGGGTGAACGACGGGGCTCGAACCCGCGACAACCGGAATCACAATCCGGGACTCTACCAACTGAGCTACGCTCACCACAATATCAAGCATTTTGAGATTCTTGTTTAATGAGCGGTTAAACTCCCTAAACAGTCCGCCCATTATAGAATGCTTCACCAATATGTCAATAAAAAGTCACGCAAAACAAGGCTATTTTTTCTGAAACAATGCCATTGATTCAACGTGAGCGGTTTGTGGAAACATATCCATCACGCCTGCTTTAACCAAGGTATAACCTAATTCATTCACCAGTATCCCAGCATCACGCGCTAAGGTAGATGGATTACAAGACACATACATAATTTGTTCAGGTTGCCATTTTTTAAAATATTGCAATACTTCGGATGCACCTGCTCTGGACGGGTCAAGCATGATTTTATTATATTTGCGATTCGCCCACGGCATATCACTAATATCTTTGCTTAAATCCGCCGCATAAAATTCCGCATTAGTAATACCATTGTGACGGGCATTTTCTTTAGCATGATTAATCAGTGGTGCATCACCTTCGACACCCACCACACTGCCTGCATATTTCGCCATCGGCAAGGTAAAATTACCCAAGCCGCAAAACAAATCTAACACACTGTCGTTTTCGTTTAAGTTCAACGTTTCCAACACGCGATTAATCATTTGCCGATTAATGTCATAATTCACTTGCGTGAACATGGCTGGTCTAAACTTAAACTCAATACCGTGATCAGGTAACGCGTAAGTAGGTATGACTTCCGCTTCACCTTCTAGCGGCACAATAGTATCGGGACCTTTAGCTTGCAAACATAAAGTTAGCGGATGTTCGCGTTCAAAGGCTTTCATGATAGCTATATCGTTAACCGTTGGTGGTTCTAATACGCGTATGGATAACACGCATTGCTCATCACCGATGGCGACTTCAATTTGCGGAATTTTATCGCGGATGCTCAATTGCGCAATCATCTCGCCCAATGCCATCAAGCGTGTTCCCACTATTGGGTGCATCACGATACAACTATCAATTTCTGCTAAATACGGATGACGGCGTTCTCTAAAACCCACCAACACACGGTTATTTTTCTTAGCGACATATTTAACGCCCATGCGTGCTTTACGGCGATAACCCCAATGCTCACTTTCTAAGGGTTGCCATAATTCGGGGATTTCTACTTTGCCGATGCGTTTGAATTGGTCTAGCAATAAATCTTGCTTAATGCGGATTTGTGCCGCTGATTCAACGTGTTGAAAACTACAACCGCCACACACACCATAATGCGGACACAACGCATCCACACGATCGTCAGCACGGCTATGTAGCTTAACCACCCTGCCCTCCGCATAATCTTTGCGGCTTTCGGTATAAACAAATTCCACATCTTCGGTGGGTAAGGCTTCATCAATAAAAATGACTTTGCCATCGACATGCGCAACCCCGCGCCCATCATGGGTTAAGGATTCAATCGTGACTCTAACAGGAGTTTCGGGTAATGGTTTCTTGCGTGATCTTCGTGCCATGCTGTGTTGTGTCCAATGAGTAAAACGAAAGCCATTAGTGAATAAACTAATGGCGAAAGCGTGATGTTAAGCGGATGGTAAATTGCTTTCATGCAGCTGCATATTAATGATTTTAAGCGCGGCTAAAATAGCGGCAAACACTTGATTGGCATGAACACCGCGTGTTTTGCGTAATTCACTGCCACAATCCCAAGTAATCACGCATTCGGTAAGCGCGTCAGTATGACCACCTTTGGGTATTCTGACTTCATAATCGGCGAGTTTAGGTAATGAGTAATTGTGCAGCTTCATGACGTTATTAATCGCATCAATAAAGGCATCAAAACCACCATTACCAGAGCCAGTCGCAAGATGTTTTTCACCATACACATTGACGCGAATACTCACCGTTGATTCTAAATCCAAACCGCTAGTAATCGAGCAGTTCAATAATTTGATATGCTCATAATCTTTGCTTTCTAATACATCGGCAATGATAAACGGTAAATCATCGGTGGTAATGGTTTGTTTGGAATCGCCTAAACTGACAATTCTGGCGAGAACTTTTTTCTGATTTTCTTCGGATAACTCTAATTCGAGTTGTTCCAGATTTTTCTTCAATGACGCTTTGCCGCTCATTTTGCCCAACGCATAATGACGAGTGCGCGAGAAACGTTCTGGGCTGAGTTTAGTTTTATACAAACCGCCTTTTTGATCACCATCGGCATGAATACCCGCCGTTTGCGTGAACACATCCGCACCAATAATCGGCGCGTTAGCCGACACCCGTTTACCCGAAAAGGTTTCAATCATATTACTGATGCGGAAAATATGATGCTCATCAACCCCTAATTCCATACCCATTTTATCGCGCAACACCACCGTGACTTCTGCCAGCGACGCATTACCCGCGCGTTCACCTAAACAGTTAATGGTGCAGTGAATAGAATTAACCCCTGCTCGTACTGCCGCCATTACATTAGCAGTAGCCAGCCCATAATCATTATGGGGATGAAAATCAAACTGCACTTCAGGATAGCGTTGACACATATCACTAAAGCTCACAAACACTTCTTCAGGCGACATCACGCCCAAGGTATCGGGCAACATAAAATGAGCGATACCAACATGACGCAAGTTATCCATTAAATCGTAGACATAATCGGGGCTATTGGCATACCCATTTGACCAATCTTCCAGATACACATTTACTTTTAAGCCTTGTTGTTGTGCATAGGTTACGGTTTGTAAAATATCGACGGTGTGCTGCTCTAAGGTCTTACCCAATTGCTCACGGCAATGTTTTTCACTGCCTTTAGTCAGTAGATTAATCACGTTGCCGCCTGTTGCAACTATCCAATCTACGCTTTTGGTGTGATCAACAAAACCAAGCACCTCAACACGACCTGCAAAGCCCGCTTGAATTGCCCAGTTATTAATATTAGTAACCGCCTCTTTTTCGCCCTCGGAAACCCGTGCCGAAGCCACTTCAATACGGTCAACGCGTAGCGACTGTAACAGTGCCTTAGCAATATTAACTTTTTCAGCGGGAGTGAAAGAAACGCCTTGCGTCTGTTCGCCATCACGCAAAGTGGTGTCCATCAGTTGGATGGTTCTGGAAGCTGTGGACATAGTGAGTGCCTGTTATTTTTTATAGTTGATTGTGTGTTGTAGGATACGCGCTTATTTTAAAGCGTATTGCCTATAGGGAACAAACGGAATACGGAGGAGTAATGTACAAAAACCGTAGCATCTCAGCAAAAAGTCTTGCATTCCGCAAGCTCCGAACATTTAAAGTAGGGTGGGCATTGCCCACCAAACAACGTATGTCCGCGTCCGAAATGTGGGTGATGCCCACACTACCTGACTAAGTATTCCCATAAGTGTCGTGTCATTGTTTAGCGATTTTTGATGGGGGCAATTGTACGTTAACGGCTAGATTTGACAAAGGCTAACTGATGTCCACGAAAAACACAAAAGACACAAAAAGTTTTTTCGTTACAAAACCAGCGGATATATTTGGTTTTATTTTGAGTTGCCAAAAAGCAGCAATCCAAATCCAAGCCACTTGGTGGATTTTAGGTATTCATTTTTCCTATCTTTATTCAATAGGTTATGATTAGTATATTCCCCACACCAATGGGACTGAACCTATGAGATTATTATGCCAACAAAAATCAAAACAATACTATTGGTTATCGCCTGTGTGTTTTTATGGCTGATACTGCAATCTTTTACGGGTGTACCAATGAAGATGTGAATAAATTTACATCACAGATGGTTTTGTAGGTCGGAATAAGCATAAGTTTGTCGGAAACGCATTATTTCGCTTCCGCTCAATAAGGCTTATTCCGACCTACAGGGCTAAGCAGGAACACGAGTTAAGAAATCCTGAACTGATTGCAAAAGCAACTCAACTTGTTGTTTAGTATATTCTGTATATTTTCCATGTGCGCTCTTATTGCGTAAATCGAGCCAAGCTGTGATATTTTTCTGATCCAGTTTTGTTAAAACGCCTACACTGGCTAATTCAGAATTTAAAGTATCTGCTTTTTTGGGTCGTCCATTTGAAACGATAGAGATTTCAGGTTTTGTTTTCGCACAAAGCTTTCTAATATGCTCCTCAAGGACACTTCCAATAATTACGGCTGCTGCATCTTTGTAACCTTCTGTTAAAAGATAACTTGCCATTTCAAGAAAATCGGAAAAGATGTCTGCATGAATAAGTTCTTCATATCGCATTAAAAAATCTTTATCAAGAGCTTCACGAATCGCTTTTAATGTTCCTTGTATAGAGATTGCTACAGCCAAGCTATTTGCAGAATCTTCTTCTAAAGTTTTTCGCCAAGGATCGGCTTGATTGCCAAGTATATGACTTAGCAGATGGCAGGAAGACTGCCATTTTTTAAACAGAGCAAGATCGACACGTTGAATATTAATAACTGGGGAAACATTCTCAACCCATATTGTTTTAAGAACTAAGTCACCTTCGCTAATGAGAGAGTCAACTAAGTTAGAAATCTGTTCTTTTGCTTTTTTTGTTTGCATAGGTATGAATATTTTTCAAAGTTATCTCGTTCTCATACGCTGTGTAGGAATGCAGTAAAGACGCGCCGCGTTTTGCACCCACCGCAGCGCGGTGCAAAGGCATTCCCACGCGGCGCGTGGGAACGAGTGGTGGGGTTTATACCCAAAGCCAAGGATAACTTTGTTTGTGTTTCACTTCATAAGCGTCAATTTCATCAACGTGTTTCAGCGTTAAACCAATATCATCTAAGCCGCTTAATAGATTGCCTTGACGGAACGGGTCGATTTCAAAAGTGAAACCATTACCTGCTGGCGTGGTGACGGTACGATTTTCTAAATCAACGGTAAATTTCACGCCTTCGTTAGCGGCAATTTCTGCCATTAACGCATCAAGTTGGCTTTGGCTGACTACGATTGCCAGTATGCCGTTTTTAAAACAGTTGTTATAAAAAATATCGGCGTAGCTGGTGGAGATGATGGTGTTGAAACCATAATCGGCAATTGCCCAAGGCGCGTGTTCGCGTGATGAGCCACAACCGAAGTTGTCACCGACCACAAGAATTTTTGCCCCTTTAAACGCAGGTTTGTTGAGTTCAAATTCGGCGTTGTCACTACCATCATCGTTATAACGCCAGTCGTGGAATAGGTGAACACCAAAACCAGAGCGTTCTACTTTTTTCAGAAACTGTTTAGGAATGATTTGATCGGTATCGACATTGCTACGATTCATTAACGCGGCAATACTTTCGTGTTTTGTGTATGGTTGCATGATTTTTCCTTACAGTTTGCGTATATCAACAAAATGACCTGCGGCGGCTGCGGCGGCTGCCATAGCGGGTGACACTAGGTGTGTTCTGCCGCCTTTACCTTGACGACCTTCAAAGTTACGGTTTGAAGTGGACGCACAGCGTTGACCTTTAGTCAGTTCGTCACCGTTCATGGCTAAACACATGGAACAACCTGGATCGCGCCATTCCCAACCTGCGTCGATAAAGATTTTATCTAAACCTTCGGCTT
The DNA here is from genome assembly GCA_002380945.1 of Methylococcaceae bacterium UBA4132. Lineage (GTDB taxonomy): Bacteria > Pseudomonadota > Gammaproteobacteria > Methylococcales > Methylomonadaceae > UBA4132. The sequence goes on from DFWO01000056.1 coordinate 31,719, forward strand.
CGGCTTGGTCTTTAACGTGATATGAACCAGGCACGGCGATTGCGGTTACGCCATTAGCCACTTTTGTGCCTTTAGCGACTTCAGCGGCGGCGCGGAAGTCTTCAATACGTCCGTTAGTGCATGAGCCGATAAATACATAATCAATTTTGATGTCAGTAATCGGCATATTGGCGGTTAAGCCCATATACGCTAACGCTGATTCACAGGCTTTGCGTTTACCTTCGTTATCAAAACTTTCTGGCGCGGGTACATTAGCATTCACACCAATCACTTGTTCAGGTGATGTTCCCCATGACACTTGCGGCGCAATATCAGCGGCATCCAATGTCACTACAGCATCAAATTCCGCGCCTGCATCACTAGGTAAACTATTCCAATAAGCCAGAGCTTTTTCCCAGTTGTCACCTTTAGGGGCAAATTCTTTACCATTCAGGTATTCGTAAGTTTTTTCATCGGGTGCGACTAAACCAGCTCTTGCGCCTGCTTCAATCGCCATATTACACAGCGTCATGCGTCCTTCCATCGACAGCTTTTTAATGGCATCGCCTGCATATTCAATCACATAACCTGTACCACCAGCGGTACCGATTTTGCCAATGATGGCAAGCGCGATGTCTTTGGCAGTGCTGTATTTAGACAGTTCGCCGTTGACTTGTACCAGCATGGTTTTGGATTTTTTCTGTGGCAAAGTTTGCGTTGCCATAACGTGTTCAACTTCGGAGGTGCCGATACCAAACGCCAATGCACCAAACGCGCCATGCGTTGCGGTGTGGCTATCACCACATACGACCACCATACCAGGATGTACAAAACCGTGTTCAGGCACAACAACATGAATCACGCCATTGTTGTGGCTTTTCATGTCGTATAAGTTCAAACCGTTTTCTTTGCAGTTATCTGCCATCACTTCGATTTGTTTTTTAGCAATCGGATCGGCAATCGGTAAATGACGGTTTTTAGTCGGTACGCAATGATCCATCGTCGCCAAAATACTGTGCGGATTACGGACTTTGCGGCCTGAAATTTTCAAACCTTCAAAGGCTTGTGGGCTGGTGACTTCGTGCATCAAATGACGGTCAACATAAATTAATGGGGCTTGACCTTCCACGTCTACGACAAGGTGACTGTCCCAAATTTTTTCGTACATGGTTTTTTTCATGATTTCTTCCAAAGATTATTGCGTGTTACAGCGTTGTTTATGGCGATATTCTAGCATTAGAACGATTATTAAAGATAACCTAGGCGGATTTTTTGCATGATGAGCTTCTACAATATTTTGACAAACTCAGGTTAAGATAATGGTCACTTCAATAGTTACAAAGCTTCATATTATCAATTGCGCTGTTCTTTTAGCCAACCCAACTGATGTGTCAACACTTATCAGGACAAAAAGTTAAGCAGTTTTTAGCTGCATTTCGTAGTTGACGGGCGAGACATAGCCATTGC
>DFWO01000161.1 GCA_002380945.1 Methylococcaceae bacterium UBA4132
AAATCACTGGTTTGAACCATTACCTAGATTTTGAACAGGTTCTTAGACAAACATTTCCTGAATTAAAGGGCTAATCATCTCGTTCCCACCGCGCCGTGTGGGAACGCAGTTATAGTGTGCTACACTGTAGATCAACCAGTCCTACATCCCAAATCACTGAATGAGCATTATCAAAAAACTAGCCTCGCAAACGGCAATCTATGGTCTTAGCAGTATTTTTGGACGTTTTCTTAATTACTTATTAGTTCCCTTATATACCTATTACTTTTCAGCCTCTGAATATGGCGTGGTATCTGAATTTTACGCCTATGCGGGGTTTTTTTCTGTACTGCTGTTATTTGGTTTTGAAACAGGGTATTTTCGATTTCGCAATAAAGAACAGCAAGGTAAAGATATTGCGTATTCAACCGCATTGATTTTCGTGGTGTTAGTCAATGTAGGATTTTTTCTGCTGATTTTGGCAAGCAATAACTGGCTATCAGCGGCACTGCACTATGCCAATCATCCAGAGTATGTGTTGTGTTTTACGCTGATTTTAACGCTAGATGCAATAGCTGCTATTCCGTTTGCGCGGCTGCGGGCGGAGAATAAAGCGTGGCGGTTTGCGGGTATTAAAATAACGGAAATACTTGCCACAGTGGGTTTCAGTTTATTTTTTATTATTTACTGTCCAAAAGCTTACGCCGCCGACCCAGAGTCTTGGGTAACTGCAATTTATAACCCTAACTTAGGCATTGCCTATATTTTTATCGCTAATTTAATTGCTAGTGTCGGTAAGTTTTTGTTACTCACACCTGAATTAAAAGGCTTGGCTTGGGGGTTTGACCGTCCATTATTTGCCCGTTTAATTCGTTATTCGTTGCCTATGGTAGCGATTGGTTTTGCAGGTATTATTAATGAAATGCTAGATAGAGCGTTGCTGAAATACCTTCTGCCTTATGATTTGCAAACCAACCTGACCATGTTAGGGATTTATAGCGCGTGCTATAAATTGTCCATTCTAATGTCACTGTTTATTCAAGCATTTCGTTATGCCGCTGAACCGTTTTTCTTTGCTTATGCGGATAAAAGCGATGCTCGACAAGTTTATGCTGATGTATTGAAATTTTTTGTAATTTTCTGCATGGCGATTTTTTTGCTGGTGACGTTATTTTTGGATTTCTTTCAATATTTTGTCGGTGCAGAGTTTCGGGCAGGTTTGCAGGTCGTACCAATTTTATTGATGGCTAATTTGTGTTTGGGTATTTATGTCAATTTGTCAATTTGGTACAAACTGACAGATAAAACGCTATTGGGCGCGGGGGTGTCATTAGTAGGCGCGGGGCTTACTATTGCACTTAATTTATATTGGATTCCTAAGCTAGGTTATGTTGGTTCAGCGTGGGCAACCTTAGTGTGTTATGCCAGTATGGCGTTCATCTCCTATTCATTAGGACGCTATTATTATCCTGTGCCATACCAAGTTAAGCGGATATTGGCTTACATTGTGTTGGGCGGAGCTTTGTATTGGGCAAAACAACCGTTGCTCATTTACATTGATTGGCAGCCTTGGTTGTTGTCCAGCGCGTTAATGTCGCTTTATTTATTGACTGCCTTGCTGTTTGAAAGTCGAAACAGTAAATAATGGTAAAATATTACTTTTAATTTTGTCTCTACCCATTAGAGATTTCTTATATTGACTTCATTGTGAAGTCTATTAACTAGCCAAGGGCTGTCTATTTATGAAAAAAAAATTATTGATTGTGGCTATCAGTTCAATCCTGTTAAACGCGTGTACATCAACGGGTGGTCTTAACAACGCCGCCATTGGTGGCTTAGGTGGCGCGGCGGTTGGTGCGGGTGCGGGTACTTTATTTGGCGGTAATGATCTGAAAAATGCAGGATTGGGTGCGTTAGCAGGTGCTGCAGTTGGTGCGGGTATCGGTGCTTATATGGATAGCCAAGAAAAGGAAATGCAGCAGTCACTGCAAGGTACAGGCGTACAAGTGCAAAGAACAGCAGAAAATACCTTGAATCTGACTATGCCTGACAGCATCACGTTTGCCACAGGTTCATCTTCATTAACGCCACAAGCACAAGCCGCGCTAAATACGGTTAAGACGATATTAAATCAATACCCTGATTCAACCATTATGGTGACTGGACATACAGATGATGTGGGTTCAGACAGTAATAATCAGATTTTGTCACAACAACGTGCAACCAGCGTAGCAAACTATTTAGCTCAACAAGGTGTTAATCCAGCGCGTCTTAGCAAACAGGGTTTAGGTGAAAGTTCACCTAAAGTACCTAATACTAACGCTATGAATCGTGCGCAAAATCGTCGTGTAGAACTGGCAATTGTGGCTAATAATAATGCGGGGGCTCAACAAGGTGCTGCTCCACAGCAACAGCAACAACAACAGCAAGGCTACCCACAGCAACAGGGTTATCCGCAACAACAAGGTTACCCACAGCAACAGGGTTACCCACAGCAACAGGGCTACCCACAACAACAAGGTTATCCTCAGCAACAGGGCTACCCACAACAACAAGGTTATCCACAACAGCAGGGCTACCCACAATACTAACTGATATATTCCACGAAAAGCACGAAAGACACGAAAAATGAATGTGTAGGTTAAGTTGCATAAGTAGACAAAGCCTACACTCTACTCTTTTTCGTGCTTTTTGTGTTTTTCGTGGACATAAGCTTTTCGCGCCTACTTTATCGAAACAATAATTTAAACGTCGCCAACGTTTCTTCTTGGCTAAACTCAGCGAATTGTTCCGCAAAATGGCTACGACTCTGATATTTTCGCCTATCAATATTGGCAATCAACTTTTCAATCGCTACAAAGGTTTCACATGGTGTATCGGTGTTGTGCATTTCTTCACTAAATAGCCTTAAATTGTATTCTTGAATTTCGCAATCTTGGAAATCGCCTAAAACCTCCTGCAAGCATTTTAGAGATTTAATCAAATTTTTTATTTTATTTTTGGAATAAAGACTTTGAAAAAATTCCATTAAATAGCGCAGTTTTTTACAGGATTTTCTTAATTCATGTAAGTCTTCAGCAGGCGATTGGTCACTAATTGCCTTACCTTCGCGTAATACTCGTTTAAAACTTTTCCATAGCCTTTTATCGGATAGTTGTTTAATGTTGAGTTGTGCATGGCTGGCATCGGGATGTGAAGGCACGGGTTCTTTAAGATACTCATCCCATGCTGATAGCGTTGTTAAGTAGTGAGTCGAGTGCAGATTTTTGACCAGTTCTTGTTGGGCGTGGTGTTGTTTTTGAACTAGAAAGTCGTGTAATGGATTGAGATGTTCACGCATTGTCAGCGGCAAGCTGTTTTTATAGTGCGGGAAATTTAACAAATACACATCAAGATCGCGAGTGAGGCTAGTAATAGTACCTAACCAAGAAAAAAATTCGGTATAGCGGATACTAATATCATTGGGCAGTACCTTTTTCAGTTGACTGAGTCCAGAGCGAGTTCGCCTTACTGCCACTCTAAAGTCATGCAGAAATTCGCTATCAATATCGGCAATCGTACCTTGTTCATTCGCTTTAATGGTTGTTAGTAAACAGCTATAAATAAGTTTACAGGCAACATCGGCTCGCATATCAGTGGTTAAATCAATCGCTAGTTTTGATGAATAGTCATTCACTGTCCGACCTTGCTGAGTTAATGCCTCAAGCAAAACAGGTTCAGTGGTCGGTAGCAAAGCTAGTTGCGTAGTCAGTACACTAATAATCGACTCTGCCGCGTCGTCATAACCTTTTAGTGATTGCAAGAAAACCCGATGGCTAATCTGCTCATGTTCTTCAATAAACAGCCGAAGCAGGGTTTTTTTATCGTCGTTGATAATTTTAAACTGGTGCAATTTATACGTTACAGTACAAATCGGTAGTAATGCTCGCATTTCCAATAGTGGCTCAAGTGTGTCATGTACTTTTCCGCGTTTAAATTGCTGAACGTGTTTTGGCAGCTCAATCAGTTCTGTACTGGCAATGACTACATCATTTTTAACTGCTTTCAATGTGAGCGTTGTCTTGACGAACTCACACACAATATCGTTTGAATAGAGTCGCCAATCAAAACTATCGTAGTAGGTTTTTAAACAGTGCTTGGAGGAAACGCGCTGACAGTTCATTTCACGACGGAGTTGCGTAATAAACTGTGCTACCGTTAAGTGACTAGGAAACTTAAGTTGTAATGATATAGTCATAATACAGACTGATAATAAGAGGTTGAGCTTAACAATACCGCATTAATATTAAATGACAATGAAAATTGTCGTTAAACAAAAAATACCCATAGGTAAAAACATGAGCAGAGAATTATGGTTGCTTCGGCATAGCAAAGCGGAGCAGAATGACGGTATCGAGGATTTTGACAGAGCATTAAAAAAACGCGGTAAGCAAGCGGCTGAGCGCATGGGCGCGTGGTTACAACAACAGCAATTAATCCCCGATTTAGTGATAAGCTCACCTGCAAAAAGAGCGATAAACACTGCCACACGCGTGCTTAACGCAATGGGTGTAAAAGAATTAACAGTGACAGAAGATAAGCGCGTCTATGCAGAAGGCTTTGAACGCTTAAAAACCGTGTTGGCAGAATGCCCAGCAGAAGCTCAGCGCGTTTTGTTAGTCGGGCATAACCCAGAACTAGAAGATTTATTAATTCACTTGGTTGGTGTTAGCGTGTTACCTAACAGTAATAAATTATTACCAACCACAGCGTTTGCCAGACTAGAAATGCCCGACGATTGGACTCAGCTAAGTGCGGAATCAGCACAGTTATTGTCTATTACTCACGTTAAATCGTTACTACAAGAATAAGCTAATCTGTCACACTTAGGCAGTTGGTCATCAGGTCGGAGTAAAACAGCTTTAGCTGTTTTAGCCAATAGCTAAAAAGCTATTAGACTCCTGTTGTTGCTGTGTGTTAATCGCTTAACTGTGGGTAGTTAGCGGCTATTAATGCCTTTTTTTGCATAAATATCAGCCAGTCTATTTTTTGCCTCGTCATTACCTTGAGTGGCAGCTTTTTGTAGCCACTCAATGGCGAGTGCAGTGTTTTGTGCTATGCCTGTGCCTAATTCATACATGATGCCTAACTCAGTTTGCGCTTTAGCATCGCCTTGCAGGGCAGCTTGTTGCAACCATGCAGCGGCTTGCCCGTCATTTTTTGCAATGATGCGACCGTTTTTGTACAGCATAGCTAAATTGTATTCTGCTTTTGGATAACCTTGAGCGGCTGATTTTTGTAGCCAATCCAATCCTTTGGTATCGTCTTTTGCTACGCCAAAACCTTTAAAATACATGACGCTAAGACCATTTTGTGCTTTGGCATTGCCCTGATTGGCAGATTTTTGTAACCATTCAATGGCTTTCGCATTGTCTTTAGTAACGACCTGACCTGCCGCATAAGCTGCACCGAGTTTATATTGCGCTTCTGCTTGCCCCGCTTGAGCGTCTTTTTCCCACTGAGCCAATTTTTCACTAGCTGGATTTGAATTGTTAGTGCTGGCACACGCACTAAGTAACAGCGCGGTGAGAATAAATAATGGAAAACGCGGCATGGTTTTTCTCAGAGTTGAGTGGATTTTAGACATTGTAGCCTAGAGCTTCTTCCCAATACGCCAAACCTTCATAGCCTAAGTCTTTAGCTAATTGATCTAACGCTTGTAATACTTGCGCATAACCGATGGTATTAGCAATGTGGTACGCGCTTAGCCATGTTGATAGAGCTTGTTCCTGCTCATCATTTTTCCAATAAGTATGCCCGATATTAAATAAAGTCGCACATTCGCCCGCTTTATCACCGATGTTTTGCCTGATTTCCAGCGAGTCAGCAAGATAACGCAAGGCAGTATCGTAATCGCCTTTTGCATCATAGAGTTGTGAAATATTATTCAATGTCACCCCTACGCCTTGTTTATCACCGATTGATTGGTTAATTTCCAATGCGTCGGTAAGATAACGCAATGCGGTATCGTAATCGCCTTTCGCGTGTGCGATGGTGGAAAGATTATTGAATGTCACACCTTCGCCCGCTTTATCGCCTATGTCTTGGCTAATTTTCAACACGTCGGTAAGATAACGCGAAGCAGTGTCATAGTCGCCTTTAACGTGATAGATTTGCGAAATATTATTTAGCGTCGCCCATTCACCTTGTTTATCACCAATGTCTTGGGTAATTTTTAGTGCGTCATTGAGACAGTGTAAGGCAGTGTCATAGTCGCCTTTAGCATGATAAATTTGAGATATATTATTGACCGTAGCCGCAATGCCTTGCTTATCAGCCATTGCTTGGGCAATTGTTAACGCGTCGGTCAAATACTGTAAAGCCGTATCGTAATCACCTCTGACTTTATAAATTTGAGAAATATCATTAAGCGTCGCACCTTCTTTTTGTTTATCGCCGCTTGCTTGGCTAATTTTCAATACATCACTGAGATGATGTAAAGCATCATCACTGTAAGCGTCCTCTAAATTATTGACTGAATAATCCATAAATTCCTACTTTGAGTTAAGTTACTGCACGCGTTTTATGGCATTAACGGCTAATGCCAACATAATCAAGCTGGGCATAAAGGCAATTAATGGTGGGTTGAGTTCATAAATTAAGCCTAGGTGTCCAACGATTTTATCAATGATGTTAAAGCCCATACCGATGACAACACCGATTAACATTCTACCGCCTACACTAATGCCACGCTTAATGCCGATAACAAACGGTGCAGATACCAGTAGCATGATGAAAGTGACTAGTGGATTAACTACACGCCCCCAAAGAGCGAGTTCAAAGCGTTGAGATTTTTGATGATTGCCCTTTAAAAAATTGACATATTTGACTAAGTCAATAAACGATAAATTATCTGGTTCAACAACAGCCAATTTTAATAAATCGGGCGCGATAGCTGACTTTAACAGTTGCTCATCGTGGCTGATTGACTGCATTTGTTCGGTAGAAATTAGCGATTGTTTGATGTTTTTTAACCGCCATTGCTGATTGCCAAGAAAAATCGCTTGTTCTGCATGGGTCGCTTGATAAAGGTGTTGTTGGTCATCAATATCGTAAATGCTGATGTCAACCAAATCGCCGTTATCTTGTATTTGCCGAACATTGATAAAGCGTTTGTTCTCACGCAACCATAAACCATATAAATCATTAAGCATGACTTTTTTACCATCAATGGTGGCTTTAAGTAACTGCGCTTCTTTTTGAGCGTCTGGCGCGATAAATTCACCGACAAAAATTGAAATAGTCACCAATACCACACCTGCAACTAGGGTGGCTTTGATAATACCGAACACTGACAGACCTGCTGCCCGCATCGCTATTAATTCATGATTATTACCCATCGCCCCTAAAATAAATAAGCTACCCAGCAGAGCGGAGGCAGGCATTAATTCATAAAAAACTGTGGGAGAGGTGAGGGCAAGATAATAAAAAATTTGCTTTAAACCGTAACCGCCTTTGCCTAAATCGGCTAATTCATCACTAAAGGTGAATAAATTAAACAGGGTTAATAACAGTATCAGGGTGATGAATGAGCCTTTTAAAATTTCTCTGACAATATAACTTGTTAATACATTCACGCCGATACCTTTGCTTTAAATCTTATGATTAACCATTGCCAGCCGTACCATTTGCCTAATAATATCAAGCCGATGGTTAATAAAAATATATGAATACCAATAGCACCCAGCCAGCTAGGAATGGTTTCTTTAATCACCCAAACTTGTGTGATATGGGCAAGGTTACCGTAACTGAAATAAATTAAAAACCCGATAATCATATTGCCATATACACCACCACGCGGCGACAGTTGTGCTAAAGGAACTGCAATAAAACTTAATAACATAATGCCCAAAGGAATGGACAGACGGCGTTGTAGTTCAGCAATATCAGTGGTTACTTTAGAACCCCATAGTTGGGCAGTAGGAATGGACTCGCGCGGATTTTTTTTAATGGGCGAGCCTTTTTCTTCTATACGCACCGCATATTCATCAAATTTCTCAATGATATAATTCAGATCACCTGGTTTACCTTGAATATGTTCGCCGTGTTCAAAAACAATAAAACGCCCATCGGGTAGGTCTTGCATTCGGGCTTTTTCAGCATTGATAATGCCTAATTTTCCATGTTGGCGATTTTGTACAAACACTTTTTGCATTTTGCCATCTGCACCAATACTTTCGACATAAAAAACCAAATCGCCTTGGCTATATTCGCTAAATTTCCCTGCTGCGATGCCCCGAACATCAGCGGTTTTTTCATCATCACTGATTAATGATTCTATTTTGGCGGCTGCCCACGGCGATACATACAGCGCGATACCTACCGTCAATATGGATAGCGGAAACACCAATAGAAAGACGGCGCGGTAAATAGTGCTGGTACCTCCACCTGCGGAAAAAACAGCCGACATTTCTTGATCGCGGTACATTCTACCTAGCACCATTAGCACTGCCATAAATAAGGCGGCGGGTAAAAAAGACGCACTGGCAATAATCGTTTTTAAGCCCAAAATGCTAAGTAAAGTTTCGCTGGAAATTTGCCCTTCAACGGCTTGTGCAAGAATGTTGATGAATTTTCGACTGACGATGATGACAACAATCACCGACCAAACTGCCAGTAATGTCTTGAGTAAATCTAATGCCACCATTTTATCCAAGATGCTAATCAATGGTCGCCGTTCGGTGTTATAGCCTTTTTGCCAATCTACTGCTTCCAAGCGTATCTCCTCAATAAAAATCACAGTGTGTTGTATAATTAACAAGTGAGGTTTAAGCAATTAAACCTTTTTCCTAAGAATTTAAAGCCTTTTAACTTTCAACCTTGAACCTATTATTTATGGACTATTCTATAGAAACCGCGCCATTAAAAGAACTGCAATGTGATTGTATTATTGTTGGCGTTTATCAAGACTCGCCAGTGTGTTCGTCTGCAAGCACTCTCAATGACAGTACTCAAGGGCTTATTAGCAAAATTATCAACCGTGGCGACATCAGTGGTAAAAATGGCGAAACGGTATTAATCAACTCAATTCCTGACAGCACCATTGAACGTATTTTATTAGTGGGTTTAGGCGAGAAAGCAACGCTATCAGGTAAAAATTACAGAAAAGCATTGTTTGCCGCCGCAAATGCGTTAAAGAAAACGCCAATAAAATCGGTGGTCTGTTGTTTAGCAGAGTGTGATGTTCAAGGTTATGATTGGCAATGGAAAACACGGTCTTGTATCGAAGTATTTAATGATGCGTTATATCAATTCACGCAATGCAAATCTGACCAAACTCGCGAAAGTAAACTTGAAAAACTATCCGTTATCGTACCAGACCATGAATTAGCTTCGGCACAAATGGGATTAGCTCAAGGACGCGCTATTGCTGAGGGTGTTGCCTATACAAAACGATTGGCTGATTTACCCGCTAACATCTGCACGCCCAGTTATTTAGCTGAACAAGCCGTTGGGTTAGGTAATAAATACCGTAAGGTAGATGTAACCATCTTAGAAGAATCCGATATGCAAGATTTGAGCATGGGTTCTTTTCTAGCAGTTTCACGCGGCAGTCGTCAACCTGCAAAACTCATTAGTCTGAATTATCAAGGTGGTGAAAAAAACGCCAAACCCATCGTACTGATTGGCAAAGGCTTAACCTTTGATGCTGGCGGTATTTCTTTAAAAACCGCCGCTGGCATGGATGAAATGAAATACGATATGTGCGGCGGCGCGGCTGTTCTTGGCACATTGTTCGCTGCGGCAGAAATGGATTTACCGCTCAACATCATCGGTTTAATTCCAGCGTCCGAAAATATGCCCGATGGTGATGCCAATAAACCAGGTGATATTCTCACCAGTATGTCAGGCAAAACCATCGAAATTCTCAATACTGATGCCGAAGGACGCTTGATTTTATGCGACACGCTCACTTATGCAGAACGCTTTAACCCCGATGTGGTCATTGATTTAGCTACGCTAACAGGCGCCTGTTTAGTGGCATTAGGACGTGTACCCAGTGGCTTATTGGGTAATGATGATTTGTTATGCAATGACTTACTTGCCGCCAGTGAAACTGCCAATGACAGCGTGTGGCGTTTACCGCTCTGGGAAGAATATCAAGAACAACTCAAATCTAATTTTGCCGATTTAGCCAATGTGGGCGGCAAAGATGCAGGCACAATCACCGCCGCGTGTTTCTTGTCACAATTTGCCGAAAACTTCCGTTGGGCGCATTTAGATATAGCTGGCACAGCATGGCGAACAGGGCAAGCCAAAGGCGCGACAGGTCGTCCTGTTCCTCTGTTAAGCCAATACCTGATTAATCGGGCAAATGGCTGATATTAGCTTTTACATTCTGCCAACTCAGTCACAACAGGAACGCACTCTATTTGCCTGTAAACTGATAGAAAAAGTTTATCGTAGCGGCTGTTTTTGTTATGTATTAACTGATTCGGCAGAACAAAGTCAATGCCTTGACAACCTGCTCTGGACATTCAGAGCAGGCAGTTTTATTCCGCACCAACTTTATACAGGTGACGCACCTGCCATTGAACAAGTGTTAATCGGCTCACTTCCCGCACCCGCCGACTGGCAAAACACCGTGATTAATTTATCCTCACACTGCACGGATGCACAGCGAGTATTGGAAATTTTGGATAACAGCGAAGCAACTAAATCAGTCGGAAGAGAACGTTATAGGCAGTATAAACAAGCAGGTCACGAACTGACTACGCATAAAATGTAGCTGTTTTCACTTGAGGAGGGGCAATCAACATAGTTCTCATATTCTAACGTAAAAGCCTGTCCGCCAACGCTCCAGTGTTGTGTGATTAAAGACGCTGAAACGTTCACAATTACATTTCAGCCAGAGAGCGTTGGAATGATACAAACATTTGTTTAGGTACTAAAAAATATGAATAAAATCAAACTGCTCTATGTAGAAAATGTCATCATTCGGCAAACAGCCGAAGTTCAACAAAAATTAACATTTTTTATGCAAGTAGAAAATATTAGCTATACCAAACAAATTGATATTATTTGGGCGGGTGAAGATGATATTTGGCACACCTTACCTGCTCAACATCATAGTATGCTGGGACATGACAAGGAATATTGGTCAGCAAGTATTGCCTTTACCTTAACAGAAGAAGATCCGCTACCTGGTAATATTAAATTTAGCGTGCGTTATCGAGTGTTAGATAAAACCTATTTGGATAATAATCAAAAAAATAATTATTTCAGTGCGGCAGATTCTGGTATTAGATTAACCAATGATCAACTGATACAAAATATTGGTTTCTCAAATAAGTTGCCTGAAAATACTCAAACACAGTTTATATCCGCCGCAGTAAATCGTTCTTTTCAGGCGACAAAAGTAATTATCCATTGGACAACCGATAACTGGAAAACCATCACAAAAACCTATTGTCACTTTAGAAAGAATTATTGGGATAAATCCTTATCAAGTAATGCCAGAAACCCAAATCAATATGGTGTTCAACTCTGGGCTGCTAATATTACGCATTCTAATTTATCTAAATTACACTATGTTATTAGTTGTGAAAATAAACAGCAGAAAATAGTATGGGATAATAATAGTGGGCATAATTATAGCTTTGAGCAAGCACAGCTTAAAGTGTTAATATTAAATTTACATTGTTATCAAGAAGAAAATCAAGATAATAAATTTACTAAAATTGCTAAAGTCATTAATGAATTAGAAATTGATATTATTTGTTTGCAGGAAGCTGCCGAATATTGGCGCGACGGGCAAGGCGACTGGGAATCTAATGCCGCAAAAATTATCAACGACCGTTTAACAAAACCGTTTTATATCCACTATGACTGGTCGCATTTAGGTTTTGATAAATATAGAGAAGGCGTGGCTATTTTAAGTCGTTATCCGTTATCTCATCATGAATCCCGCTATGTATCCGATAGCCATGATAAATATAATATTCATTCTAGGAAAGTGGTAAAAGCCAGAGTGGATGTGCCTAATATTGGCTTTATTAATGTGTTTTCTGCCCATTTAAGTTGGATAGAAGATGGTTTTAGAGAGCAATTTCAACGCTTACGCGGTTGGGCTGATAATAATAAAAACGATGATATTAAAGCTACCTTATTATGCGGGGATTTTAATATTACCGCAGGGACAGAGGGCTATGGATTAGTAGTTGATTCATATGAATATGAAGATCAATTCTTAGCGGTTAATCAACACGGTATATTTGATAGAATATTTCGAGTGCATGATGCGCATTGGAAAGATTTGTTAGCCGATGATTATCGAATTGATTATATTTTTATGAGTAAAAATAGTAAATTAAAAGCCACTTCTGCAAAAGTTATTTTTACAGATCAAGAGTATGGACGTGTATCAGATCATTTTGGCTACTTAATGACATTTGAATCCCTTTAAATAAAGCAATAATAAAGGTAAGAATATGAAACAAATCGCTGAAGATTATGCTAAACCAATACAGGGTGAATTAGGCAGTCCATTTGCAAGAACGAATGACTTTGGCGATAAGTTTTTTTTGCGCTGGGGGAAAATAGACTTTGAGCTGTTTTATGGTAATACCATTAACTTAAAAGTCATTGTAAAAGTCTATAGGGCGCATAATGTTTGCGAAACCTATGTTGTTGATACCGATGCTTATGATATTAAATGGAATTATCATAAACGTCAGACCCGCGCCTTTTATATTCTACCGTTTTCCAATGCGTTTGGTGCAGCAACCTGTGTTAAATTTTCGTTTATTATTCATAAAGATGAACATTCGATTGCCTCGGCAAAAGAATATATTTTTATGGATCAAAGTCAGTTACAGGCTGACTCTAATACTAATCAGTACAGCACGATAACCGATCTTTATTCAACGCCTAACTATTATCGAACTTATGAGCTGAATGCTCAGGAATTGCAAAGTGATGTGGATTGGATTAACCATCATTTTGAATCATTACAGTTATTTCCTAAATTCACCAAAGGACAGCCGCATCATCCTTATCATCCTAAAAATTATATTCATGAAATGATAGATAAAGTCATGCAATGTAAAAAGGCGACTCCTGATAGGCTGTGTACTATTAAAGTCAGTGTCGATTGTATTGATGATACCGATTTTGCTAATCACTTGATTTATGCCAGCAGACAAGGTGTATGGGTGCAATGTATTGTAGATTGGCGCAAAATGACCCTCACCAACAGCGACAACTATGCCCGTTTAAAAAGTGCTGGGGTTGAATTGTTAGGCGTTGTTTGTACGCCAACCCATCATCTGATTGAAGTTGATCCAGATATGCACACCAAATTCGTTATTTTTAATGACGAGGATTGTATCTTAGGTTCATTCAATATTACTTTCGATCGCTGGGGTGCGAATTGGGAATCGGGTATGACTTTTCATTCCAAAGGTATTTGTCGATTATTAGATAATATATTTCAGAGCCAACGCGGCGGCAGTATTCAAAAGTATGGCATTGACCCTTATAGTCAATTTAATTTACTTTATACCTTTGGCAGACACGTCATGAAAAATGGCGAAAAATACCTACCCCATCATGCTATTCTGGGTGAAATTAATCGCGCAAAACATTCAATTAAAATTTGTTTATTTTTAATTGGCGAGTTATTAGGAAAATATAATGAAAGTGTAATTTGTGCCTTAATTGCTGCTAAAAATAGAGGCGTAGATGTGCATATTTTATTTAATGGACATTTAGCCAGACAAGGCAGAGTTGGTATTGAGCGCACGATGGAAGAAGAATTAAATCGCCCCTTATTACCTTCGATTGAACGATTAAAATCCGCAGGTATAAAAATAGGATTGGTATATGGACAGCATGATCATCCTATACCTTATTCACCTATTCATTCCAAATACTGCATTATTGATGAGTCCATTGTCATAGATGGCAGTTTTAATTGGTATAACACCTCCGTTTTCTCACATGATTTAATTGTTGTGGCAGCAAACCGTGAAGTTGCAAAACCTTATTTGTATGAATTTGAACGAATACAGCAATTACTTAGAATTTATTAAAATTATTAATTACATTAAAGAGCAATACGAATGTTTATATAATGGCAGTTGTGCAGTTATAAGAAAAAATTTATTTTGGAGACATTGTGATGAAAAAACAAAGCACTAAAAAAATTCAAGGCAATCTTTTAACTGTAGCCTGTCTTGGCATTGGACTATTCACGACCTGTGGAGAAATTAGCGCGAAGGACACTTTTGAAGAACAAATGATGCCGTCTCAAGCAGATAAAAACTATAGTTTTTCAGAGGCAGCTATCGAATCAATGACGGGAGATGTTTATTCCGATTCCGCTGCCAAAAATTGGCAAGAGCTTTCTTACAGTAATCTATTTAGCAAAGGCTGGGACAAGCCTTGGGTCAGTCCTCCAAATGGTAGTGGTGGTGCGCCACGTCAGGGTTGGTTAAACGCTAGTGATGGTGTCTTCTACAGACTAGGCATAGCTGTTTTCAGTTGGCAACACGGTCTTAATAATGGCGATGGCTATGTGGGTAATCTCGTCAACTATACCCCGATAAATCAACGCTTCCAGATTCAAACCAATATTTCAATGAACTCGAACCGTGGTGGCACTGGTAATGAAACTCAGACGAATTTTGGCGATTTTAGAATTGCACCTCGAGTGATTCTTTCTGAATCCAAAGATACAACACAATTATTTAGCGTAAATTTTCGCACACCCACAGGTAACAGCTTCAATGGCAATGGTGTAGCGTCCATTACCCCCGAATATCAATTTTGGACTAACCCATGGAAAGGTTTAGTCGTACGCGGCGGCGCAGGCTTCACCGTTCCATACGCGGGTGAGCTTTACAAAACAGGGGCTCGCAGTACATTTGATGCTAATTTGGCAGTGGGCTATTATTTTACCCCACATGATTTCACACCGTTTGGCGATATGGTTTGGTATCTTGCGACCAATATCAATCAGCCAATAGACAACCGTGCCGCAACCAGTAATACGTTTGTGTCACTAGCACCTGGTTTTCGTACCCATTTAGGTCAGAATTGGTATTTACTAGGTTCGGTAGAAGTACCTGTCTCTCATCCTCAACCTTATGATTATCAGGTGATGGGCGGCATTATGAAAGTGTACTAAAAACTGGTCATCTTAATTCTCCTGTCCACAGCAAGGTAAAAACCGTGCTGAATTTATCGTCACATTGTGTAGACGCTGGGCAGTTTTGGATAACAGCGAAGCGACCAAATCCGTGGGCAGAGAACGCTATCGGCACTATAAAGAAGCAGGACATAATCTGACCGCGCATAAAATGTAATCGCTATCAAAAAGAGGATTAATCATGCAAGCCATAGAACTCAATGCGGTCATTACCCAAAATCATGAAATTCATTTGAAACTGCCCGATGACATAAAAGCAACTCATGCAAAAGTAATCGTCATGTATGAAAACAATACAAAGCCCTTGGCAAGGAAGTGGGATAAATTTTTTGCCTCTAAAAGTGTTTTTGATGATGATTTTCTCGCGGAAAGAGATAACGATATGCCGCAAGAACGGGCGTTTTTATCGTTACCACTTTGTAACGCTTGAGTTGACGCTCCAGCGTCTTCACCATGTCAAGATTGTAAGAAGACGCTGGAGCGTCAACAACTGCATTCCAACGCCAGAGCGTTGGAACGATGAAACGCTCTGCATTGGAACGATAAAAACTTGAAAATTGGGTAATTGAATAACAGTAGTCTATTAATCGCGATTGATGGGCTTCGTGCCTCAGCCCATCCTATTGCACTGTCAATGCCATTATGAAAGCAGCAGATATTAATCATCGGTTTTAATTAAAAAACTGAAATATATCAAAGGTTAGAAATGAAAAACCAGTTTATAATTTAATATTTTGGTTTTAATCATTTAACATCAAGCAGAGCTTGAAAAGTAGGCATTCCAAAACAGAGTTTGTCAACAAGACAGAAAATAATTATCAGGATATTGGCAATGAATCAAAAATTTACATGGTTACATTTATCAGATTTTCATGTTGGTTTAGATGAACATGGTCAAACGCAGTTGTTTCAATATATTATTAATCATGTAAAAGAGAAAAATAAAAATCCTGATTTTATTTTTATCACAGGTGACATTGCACAATCAGGACTTGAAAAAGAATATGAGAAATTTGGCACTGAATTTATAGAGCCTTTGCAAAAAAATTTAAGTGAAAATTGCAAAATTTTTGTTGTCGCTGGTAATCATGACACGGATAGAAATAAACAAAAATTTTTCACTCCTAGTGAGATTTTAAATACTACTAATTTCTTTGACCCGACAAAACAAGGTTTAGAAAACCGCCAGTTTTTATTACCGCGTTTTGAAAAATACAGAGACTTTCAGCAATTATATTTTGATGGTGATTGGCTTAATTCTGAAAAAGGTTATTTTGTTTATCAAGATAAATTAAATGATATTCAATTAGGTATTGTCGGAATTAATACTGCTTGGCTTTCTAAAGATAATAATGACAAAGGCAATTTAACGGCGGGAAAAGCGATTATTGAATCCGCTTTAACAGAAATACAAAATTGTGAGGTAAAAATTATTTTAGGACATCACCCGTTAGATTGGTTTTATGATAATAATCCTATTCGGTCTTTGTTTGCTAAAAATCAGATTATTTATTTGCATGGACATTTGCATGAAGGTAATAAACGCTATGAGGAAAGTGCTGGACATCAATTTTTGGCTATTCAAAGCGGCGCATCATTTCAGGGGCGTGAAGATGAAAAATGGATAAATGGCTTATTATGGGCTGAATTAGATTTCGCCAATAAAAGCATTAATTTAGAGCCTTATAAGTGGAAAAGAAATAATCAAGAATGGGGTTTAGATAGCGATGCTTTTGATGAGGTATTTCGTAATGGTGGTGTTTGGAAATTACCTTTACCACAAAAGATACAAACTCCTGCAAATACATCAAAACCCGCTATAAAACAGCACAAGCCTTTTAGTACGCCACAAGGTTGGGAAATTATAGATTTAGGTTCATTAAATAAACGTAAATCTGAACCCGATGAAGAAACGATTTTGAAATATTTTGATGGACGGATTCCTAATTGGTCATTGGCATTATCAAACAAAATTCCCCGCCGTCAAATAGTCGATAACTTAACAAAAAAAATTAATGATTATGCTACAGCGAATAAGTCTAGTATTACTATTTTATTAGGCGCGGGGGGTGAAGGTAAAAGCACGGCTTTTTTACAAACTATTGAGGCAATTTTAAATTCAGCAAATACTTGGAAAGTGTTATATCACAAGGAAGAAAACAGTCAATTAAGCAAAAGCGTAATGAATGATTTGCCCAGTGATACTTATTGGCTAATTGCCTCCGATGATGCTGATTTAATTGCCGAAGATATTTATCAAGCGGCACAAACTCAAAAAGGACATATTCATTTTTTATTAGCGGCGCGTGATACCGATTGGTATGACCCTAAATTAGAAAAATTAAAATGGAATACTGCATTTAGTAAATCGTATCACGAAGAAAGATTATCGGGGTTAATTGCCGAGGACGCGCAAAAAATTGTACAAGCGTGGGCAAATTATCAGCAAGATGGTTTAGGTAAATTAGCAGATTTACCGATTGACCAAGCGGCGCAAAAATTATTAAACGAAGCCAAATCAGATACAAAACAAGAAGGTACATTTTTTGGTGCATTATTGCGGGTGCGTTATGGGGATGATTTAAAAGAACATATTAGAAAGTTATTAAATCGTTTAAGAGAACGGCAAGTTAAAGACTGTAAATATAATTTATTACAAGCCTTTGCTTATATTGCCGCGATGCACGCTGAAAACCAGTTGTTTTTATCCAAATTGGTCTTGGCATCTTTATTAGAAATAGAACAAGGTAAATTGCGTTCTAAGGTATTACACCCTTTAGGTGAAGAGGCGGCGGCAAGTATGGCAGGGGAATACGTTTTTACGCGCCATCGGGCGATTGCGCAAACCACAGTGCAAATTTTAGAAGAAGAAACGGTTTATGGCATTGATATTGATGAAATCTATATTGAATTAGTTACAACGGCAGAAAGTATTTATCAAAAAGGTAATTATGTTACTAATTTAGCGGGCTGGCGTTATTTATCTGACCATTTTTTTGCAAAAGGTAGTAATACTCATAATTTAGCAATTCGTTTATCACAAAGTTTACTTAATTTAGATAAAACAAATTCTTATTTGCAAGTCAAACTAGCTCAACAATTTCGTAAAGCGGGACAGCCTGAGCAAGCAATTAAAGTTTTTAGAAAGTCACCTATTGTTAATGATAGTAGAAGCTTTTTTTCTGAATGGGGGGTTGATGAGGGTATTGAAGATTGTCATGCCTTAAGTGTTTATTTAACAGGCTATTCTTTGGCAGATGAAGCTACAAAAAAGTTCCCTACCAATGATGATGCTAAAATTTGTCTCAATGGATTATCTATTGCGCTTAGTGAACTATTTAAAAAATACAACAGAGCTATTTTTATAGAAGCGTGTGGAGCCGCAGCACTATTAGGATTAAATGTTAAATATTTAGATGATAAAACCAAACGTGAATTATTAAAAAGTAAACAAACTGCTGCTGAATTTAGTATTACAGAAACATCACTACAAGTTGCTTTAAAACGGATTCAAGAAGTAATGCAAATTACCTATAATCAACGGGAAGCGGATTTGCCTGATTGGTTATTAAAACCCGATGATTTACATTTTGAAGGATTGAAATATTTATTGGGTATATAAAAAATACATACTATTTCTAAGCACGATAGGATGGGCTGAGGTACGAAGCCCATCTCACACTGTAAATGATAGGTTTTACTGCGTTTTACCCATGTAAATGAGAGAGAAATAACATGAATACTTTGCAAGAAAGAATACATGATGAAATTAATGAACTCCCGATTAATTTACAAAAAGAAGTTTTCGATTTTATTTTATTTATAAAAAATAAAATAGAGACAGAATCAGATAATGATTTTTTATCAAAAAATGCAGATGCAAAACAAGCGATTATTGAGGGTTTGAATACACCACTTGAGCAATGTTCTGAATATGTGGATTGGTGATGTATAAGATTTATTATACTAATCGTGCCAAGAAGGATGCCCAGTTAATAAAATCATCGAATTTAAACGATAAAGTTAAAGTGTTATTGGATTTAATCGCTCAAGACCCTTATATATATCCACCTGAATTTGAGTTTTTAAAAGGTGATTTGAAAGGAGCGATTTCGAGACGCATTAATAAACAACATCGGCTTGTTTATCAGGTGCTAGAGGAAGAGTTGGCAATCAAGGTATTATTAATGTAGACGCATTATGAATAATTACGGTATTTCATTCATTTTAATAAAAATTTACTTATAACTAAAACGAGTAAGTAGACTAGATAAAGCGTAGCGGAATCTAGGAAAATTGACCCAGCAAGTAATAAATAATCCTAATTAATAAATAGGCTCACTATGATTTCTGTCACTATTTCCGACCCATTGGCTGAGGCGGCAAATGTACAAGCTAAAATTTGCCATCGTGGTTTAGATGAACAAATAAACTACTGGGCAAAAATTGGTAAAATTGCCGAAGAAAATCCCGATTTAAGTTTTGCATTTATTAAAGCTATTCTCCACGCACGAGAAGAAGTATTAGCGGGTCAAGTTGAACCTTATCAATTTGGCTAAGATGCAAATTATACAAACAAGGCAGTTTAAACAAACCGTTAAGAAACTCACGCCGAAACAAAAAGCAGAGCTTGATAAGGCAATCAAAACTATTATGGACAATCCTTTTATTGGTCAACAAAAATTTTGTCTGGGTTTATAAGTTTCGTATCAATAATCAGCTAACGCTATTGGCTTATAGCTATGAAGAACAGATTATTACCCTGACCTTACTCGCATTGGGAAGTCATGAGAACTTCTATCGAGACATCAAAAATTCTTTGTGAAATTAAGAAATAATTTACCATTAACAAATTTAGATATAACCAACAACGAGTAAATCATGGAAAAAACTTATTCACCTCACGCGATTGAACAACGCTGGTACGACACTTGGGAAGCGAACGATTATTTCTCGGCTAAACCTGCCGATGAATCGTATTGCATTATGATTCCGCCGCCGAATGTGACAGGTAGTCTGCACATGGGTCATGCGTTTCAAGATACGATTATGGATGCGTTGACCCGTTATCATCGGATGAAAGGCTATAGCACGTTGTGGCAAGCGGGGACTGACCACGCGGGGATTGCCACGCAAATGGTGGTTGAACGCTTGTGTAATGCCGAAGGTAAAACGCGCCACGATTATGGGCGCGAAGAGTTTGTTAAAAAAGTTTGGCAATGGAAGGAAGAATCAGGCGGCACGATTACGCGCCAGTTGCGCCGTATGGGTTCATCGTTGGATTGGTCACGCGAACGCTTTACGATGGATGACGGAATGTCGGATGCCGTGCAGGAGGTGTTTATTCGGCTGTATGAAGAAGGGCTGATTTATCGCGGTAAACGGCTGGTGAATTGGGATCCTGTGCTGCATACCGCTGTGTCGGATTTGGAAGTGTTGTCGGAAGAAGAAAACGGTTCGATGTGGCACTTGCGTTATCCGTTATCTAATGGTCAAGGGCATTTGATAGTTGCAACTACGCGCCCTGAAACCATGTTAGGTGATGCGGCTGTGGCGATTCATCCGAATGATGAGCGTTATAAACATTTGTTGGGTGAGTTTGTTGAATTGCCTTTAACAGGTCGGCGCATTCCGATTATTGCCGATGATTATGTTGATCCTGAGTTTGGTACAGGTTGCGTAAAAATCACGCCCGCGCATGATTTTAATGATTATGGGGTGTGGACGCGCCATCGTCATACCTCAGCTATGCAAGCCTTGCCACACGGTGGTTTGATTAATTTATTTACTGTCGATGCGGCGATTCGTGGCAATGAAGCAGAGGAGGGCGATTTAATTCCTGCGGCTTATCAAGGTATGGATAGATTTGCAGCGCGTAAACAAATCGTTGCTGATTTAGACGCGGCGGGTTTGTTAGAAAAAATCGCTGACCATAAGTTGATGGTGCCGCGCGGTGATAGAACAGGCGCGGTGATTGAGCCGTTATTGACTGACCAATGGTATGTGAAAGTTGCGCCATTGGCTGAACCTGCGATTGCCGCTGTGGAAAATGGTGATATTAAATTTGTGCCAGATAACTGGAAAAACACTTATTTTGACTGGATGCGTAATATTCAGGATTGGTGTATTTCGCGGCAAATTTGGTGGGGACATCGCATTCCTGCATGGTATGACGAGCTGGGTAATATTTATGTCGGGCGTTCAGAAGCAGCGATTCGTGAGCAACACAATCTACCTGCGGACTACGTTTTAAAACAAGATGAAGATGTGCTGGATACTTGGTTTTCGTCGGCGTTATGGCCGTTTTCAACCTTGGGTTGGGATGGTAAAAATGAACCTGATTATTTAAAAACCTTTTATCCAACTAGCGTTTTAGTCACAGGTTTTGACATCATTTTCTTCTGGGTTGCCCGTATGATTATGATGGGCTTGAAGTTTCAAGGGCAAGTGCCATTTAAAGAAGTCTATATTCATGGCTTGGTGCGTGATGCCGAAGGGCAAAAAATGTCTAAAACGAAGGGTAACGTGTTAGACCCGATTGATATTATCGACGGCATTGATTTAGAGTCATTAGTGACGAAACGTACTTATGGCATGATGCAAGATTTCAAAGCGAAAAAAATTGAGCAAGCCACACGCAAAGAGTTTCCAGATGGCATTCAATCTTACGGTACGGACGCGTTGCGGTTTACCTTTGCGTCGTTAGCGTCAACAGGTCGAGATATTCGTTTTGATTTGGCGCGTACCGAAGGGTATCGCAATTTCTGTAATAAATTATGGAATGCGGCACGGTATGTGTTGATGAACACCGAAGAACAAGATTGCGGTTTATCGAATACACCGTGTAGTTATACGCAAGTGGATTATTGGATACAGTCGCGCTTGCAACAAGTGATTGTCACCACTAGCCACGCCATTGATAACTACCGTTTTGATTTAGCGGCACAAGCAATTTATGAGTTTACTTGGAATGAATACTGCGATTGGTATTTAGAATTAGCAAAAATATCGTTGCAGTCTGAGGATGAGGCGTTGCAACGCGGCACACGCAAAACTTTACTGAATGTTTTGGAAACCGTGTTACGTTTAGCTCATCCAATTATGCCGTTTATTACCGAAGAAATTTGGCAGCGGGTCGCGCCATTAGCAGGTGTTCAAGGCAATACCATTATGTTGCAAGCCTATCCTGTCGCCGATGAAGCACAGATTGATACGAATGCGATTGCCGAAACCCAGTGGTTGATGCAGTTTATCCTTGGTGTGCGCCGTATTCGTGGGGAAATGAATATTGCCCCTAGTAAGCCATTGCCTGTATTATTGCAAAATGGTGGTGTTACCGATCAACAAAGTTTAACTAACAACCGTAGTTATTTAGAAAAATTGGCTCGCTTAGAGTCTATCACTTGGTTAAACCCTGATGAGGCAACGCCAGAATCTGCAATTGCCTTGATTGGTGAAATGAAAATTTTGATTCCAATGGCGGGTTTAATTGACAAAGAAGCAGAATTAGCCAGACTGGATAAAGAAATCCAAAAAATAACCAAGGAATTACCTAGAATTGAAGGTAAGTTAAGCAATCCCACGTTCATTGATAAAGCACCGCCCGATGTAATAGATAAAGAAAAAGCAAAATTGGCGGATTTACAATCTATGCTTAATAATCTTGAGCAACAACAACGTAAAATCCAGTCGTTATAAATTAACAATCAGGGTACGCAAAGTCTACCCTGATTTTTCACTACTAATAACTATAGGCATTATCTACATAAGCATTACAGTTTATAAAACAATGAGGTAAGCTTCGTTATTGATAATCTCGGGCGAGGAATTGACTACATTGAGTGTTAAAATACAGCTCACATAAGTTTTATCTTTATGAAAAATCGATTAAGCTTCTCTAACTTACTGATTTTAAAAATTAAAGATGTTTAGATACTTAATGTACTAACAATATACGATTAAATGGCTATTGTACAAAAAGATTTTCAAGTTAGCGGCATCATGAATTTCCTTATTCAAAACAAATTGTTGACGGAAAATGAGGCTAAAATTCATGATCAAGAAGCGAGAAAACATAAAATTTCCTCCCTGTCCTATCTTGTCACACATAAAATAATTGATAGCAAAGCAGTTGCAGAAAAAATTTCCATGCAGTTTGGCTTGCCTTTGTTTGATCTGGATGCCATTGATTGTCGTAGTCTGCCTACGTCACGAATCAGCGAAAAACTGATTCGCCAACATAATGCTCTACCATTACTTGTGAGAGGTAGATCGTTGTTTATTGCTTTATCTGATCCAACCAATTCTCAGGCATTGGACGATATTAAATTCCATAGCTTATTGAATCCAAAAGTGGTTTTGGTTGAGGAAAACAAACTAGCCAAAGCCATTGAAATTGGGTTAGAAGAACCAGAAAACTCCATTAGTGGAATGCTTACTGATGAGGATATGGATAATTTGGTTATTGGCGGCGATGAAGAAGCTAAAGTCGATATTAATGCAGAAGTTGATGAGGCTCCTATAGTTCGTTTTGTAAATAAAATACTATTAGACGCAATTAAAAAAGGGGTATCAGATATACATCTTGAGCCTTATGAAAAGACCTTTCGTATTCGTTATCGCTCAGACGGTATGCTCCATACTATTGCTAGTCCTCCTCCTGGCATAGCTAACCGCATTGTGTCTCGAATTAAAGTTATGTCCAAAATGGACATTGCTGAACGCCGTGTTCCTCAAGACGGTCGTATTAAAATGATTTTATCCAAAAATCGAGCGGTTGATTTTCGAGTAAACACCTGTCCTACGTTATTTGGTGAAAAAGTCGTATTGCGTATTTTGGATCCGACTAACGCCCAATTAGGCGTTGAAAAACTGGGTTTTGAGCCAATTCAGCAAGAACTGTTTCTTGAAGCGATTAATCGACCTTATGGTTTGGTGTTAGTTACAGGACCTACAGGTAGTGGTAAAACCGTAACGCTATACACAGGATTAAACATTCTCAATACTGTAGATGTTAATATTTCCACAGCTGAAGACCCCGTCGAAATTACTGTAGAAGGTATTAATCAAGTCAATATGAATCCTAAAGCAGGCTTGACCTTTGCTACTGCCTTGCGTGCCTTTTTACGGCAAGACCCTGATGTCATCATGGTGGGTGAAATTAGAGATTTAGAAACCGCTGAGATTGCAGTAAAAGCTGCACAAACAGGTCACATGGTATTATCTACTTTGCATACCAATGATGCTCCACAGACTTTAAACCGATTACTACAAATGGGTATTCCTGCGTTTAACGTAGTATCTGCGGTCAATTTAATTATGGCGCAGCGTTTAGGACGAAGACTTTGTGTTCATTGTAAAAAGGAAGTTATCTTCCCCGATAAAATTCTTTTGGACGCAGGTTTTAAAGAAGATGAGTTAAAAGATTTACACATATATAGTCCTGTCGGTTGTGACCAATGTACTAATGGCTATAAAGGTCGGGTTGGTATCTATCAAGTCATGAAAATGACAGAAAAATTGCGCGAGCTTATTTTAAATGGTGCTAATGCGATGGAAATAGGTGCCTGTGCTTTATCCGAAGGTTTTAATGATTTACGACGGTCAGGACTTAACAAAGTGCGTATGGGCTTGACTAGCTTAGAAGAAATTGACCGTATAACTAAGGAGTAATCATGGCTGAACAAATTGAACAAATTGACTTTATCTGGCAAGGTGTTGATAAAAACAATAAACCCATCAAAGGGGAAATTGCTGCAAAAAATGATATGGTTGCAAAAGGTGAATTAAGAAAAATGGGGTATCGGATTACCAAAATTAAGGAAAAACCCAAGGAATTTCATTTATTCGGTCCTAAAACACAAGCAATCACATCAGGCGATATTGCTATTTTTGCCAGACAGCTTGCCACTATGTTGCAAGCAGGGGTGGCATTGGTCCAATCTTTTGATATTATCGGTAAGGGGCATGAAAACTTAAGTATGCGTGATTTAATATTGGGTATAAAAGCGGATATTGAAACAGGTGATACCCTCGCTGAATCATTAAGAAAAAGACCCATCTATTTTGATGAGTTATTTTGCAATTTAGTGGAAGCAGGTGAAAAAGCGGGGATATTAGAAGGTTTGCTAGGAAAAATAGCGACCTACAAAGAAAAAACCGAGTCAATGAAGAAGAAGATCAAAAAAGCATTGACTTACCCTATTGCGGTATTGGTTGTCGCCTTTGTAGTAACTACGATTTTATTGGTTTTTGTTGTGCCTGTCTTTGCCGAGCTGTTCGCTGGTTTTGGTGCAGATTTACCTGCTTTTACGGTCATGGTCATTCATATGTCGGAATGGATGCAGAGAAATTGGTATATTGTTATTGGTATTATTGTCGTGTTTATTAAAACCTTCGACTATTTCAAAAAACGTTCTCCTGCATTTAACCACTTCTTGGACAGAACGCTACTTAAATTGCCTATTGTTGGTATCATTTTAAACAAATCAGCCATTGCTCGTTTTGCCAGAACCCTGTCAACTATGTCTGCCGCAGGTGTACCGTTAGTTGAAGCATTGGAATCGGTTGCAGGTGCGTGCGGTAATATTATTTATGCCGAAGCGGTCATGAAAATGCGTGAAGAAGTATCAATGGGACAACGATTACAAACAGCAATGGCACAGATCGGTCTATTTCCGTACATGGTGCAACAAATGATTGCTATCGGTGAAGAAGCAGGCTCTATGGATGCTATGTTAGCTAAAGTAGCTGATTTTTATGATGAAGAAGTGGACAATCTAGTTGATAATCTTAGCAGCTTAATGGAACCCATCATTATGGTGGTATTAGGTATTTTGGTCGGCGGTTTGATTGTGGCTATGTATCTACCTATCTTCAAATTGGGATCGGCGGTTGGCTAAATGACAACACTTTTATTTACTGCGCTAGTTGGCATTATTGGTTTATTAGTGGGTAGCTTTCTCAATGTCGTTATCTATCGGCTACCCATTATGTTACAACGCAGTTGGCGTAAAGAGTGCATAGATTATTTGCAGATGGAAGCCGAACAGGAAAGCGAGCCTTTCAATCTTTCTTTGCCTTTATCCCGTTGCCCTAAGTGTCAATCACCTATCAAGCCTTATCAAAATATTCCTGTTATCAGTTACGTTTTTTTAAAAGGGCAATGTGCCAATTGTAAAAATCCCATTAGCATACGTTATCCGCTGATAGAAGCCTTTACTGCTATTACGTCTGTATTGGTTGCTTGGCAGTTTGGTTATACACCTCAAGCAGCGTTTGCTTTAATATTGACGTGGTGTTTAATTGCCCTGAGTTTTATCGACATCGACCACCAATTATTACCCGATAACATTACCTTGCCACTGCTTTGGTTGGGCTTATTGTTAAGTTTATTTGGTGTGTACACGGATGCTCATACCAGCATTATCGGTGCAATTGCAGGATATATGGTGTTATGGTTAGTTTATCAGGGCTTTAAACTAGCGACAGGTAAAGAGGGCATGGGCTATGGTGATTTTAAATTACTGGCGGTATTTGGTGCGTGGTTAGGTTGGCAAACTTTGCCAATGATTATTTTATTATCATCATTAGTGGGAGCTATCATTGGTATCACGATGATTATTTTTGCTAAACGTGACCACAACACGCCGATTCCTTTTGGTCCTTATTTAGCGGCGGCAGGTTGGCTAGCTTTATTGTGGGGTAATGATATTAATCGCCTGTATTTAACCTTGGTAGGTTTATAAGGGCGTGTTAAAAATAGGATTAACGGGTGGCATTGGCTGTGGAAAAAGCACAGTAACGACTATTTTTAAACAACTTAATGCGCCTGTTATTGATGCCGATGACATAGCTCATCAACTGGTGGGTGTTGGACAGCCTGCATTGCTGTTAATCCAGCAAACATTTGGTAATCATAGCCTAAATACAGATGGCTCGTTAAATAGACGTTATATTCGTGAGCTTGTGTTTAGCCACCCTGAGCAGAAACAAACACTCGAAGCGATTATTCATCCTTTAGTTTATCAAACCATACAAGCACGATTAGTATTATTGACCTCGCCTTACTGCCTACTCAGTATTCCCTTATTATTTGAAACCAATAAAGCCGATTTTGTCGATAGAGTATTAGTGGTTGATTGTCCTGTAGCCACACAAATCGAACGAGTACAAAAACGCGATCATTTATCGACCGAACGCGTACAATCTATTATTGATAGTCAGGTATCCCGCGCTTTTAGAATAGCACACGCGCAGGATGTTATTGATAACACCCAAAGCACGACTGAACTTGCACAGCAAGTTGAAAAACTGCACAATCTATACCTTTCATTAAGCTCTTACTAGGATGAACTCGTCTGTGAACACCACCATTACTTATGAATTTCCACTCAATGAACGAATTCGTGTTTTCATAAGGCTAGAACAGTTATTTCAACAGTTTGCCCATTTTTCAGCAGGGGCAACAGCCATTGATAAACGCGCAGCACTGAGCGTATTGCTGGATATTATTATGATTTTCAAACGTAACGACTTGAAATCAGAAGTATTGAAAGAACTGGATAGAGGTTCAAAAATTTTAACGAACACCATGAATGAAAAAAACACCGCTGTTTTGCATGAACTAACGCTAATGAGTAAAAAACTGTATGCCGTTAAAGGAAAAATCGGCGCACAGGTGATGCAAAGCGACTTATTTCAAAGCATTGCCCAGCGTAGCACTATTCCAGGTGGAACGTGTTCGTTTGATTTACCCGAATATCATTATTGGCTAGAACAAGATGAAGATATACGGTTAAAAAATCTGCAACAATGGAGTAATCCATTTGATGATATTCGCATTGCTATTGATTTCATTCTTAACCTAATCCGCAATAGTAACTCTTACAGTCAAGAAGTTGCGCCCGCAGGGTTTTTTCAAATCGCATTAGATAAAGATAAGTCCTACCAAATGCTTAGAGTTGCTGTAGACAAATCTATTCATTGTTTTGCTGAGATTAGTGGCGGCAAACACCGTTGTTCGGTCAGATTTATGATGCCGTCTGTCGATGATACACGCCCTACACAAAGTACTGACGATATTCCTTTTACCCTGACTTGTTGCTTATTCTAATGACATCTTCATTAACGGTAAAATGCCCCACTTGCCAACGTGCCGTGCCGTGGATAGCTGAACAACTGTTTAAACCGTTCTGTAGTGAACGCTGTCGCCTGATTGATTTAGGCGAGTGGGTGATGGAAGAAAAGCGTATTGCAGGTGAATCATTATTGCCAGAGGGTGATAATGATGAAAGTATCTTTTTTCAATAACCCTCTCCATTAGACGTTGCAATGCAACGTTTCTACGTTTATTAACTATGCTCAAATTTATCCTACCTTTAGTTTTATTTATTGTACTGGCAGTGTTTCTGGCACTGGGTTTAAACCTTAATCCGCACGATATTCCATCTCCCTTTATTAACAAACCCGCGCCTGTATTTTCCGCGCCTAAATTGACGGCACCTACAGAAAAACTATCCACCAGCGATTTAAAAGGCAAAGTGTGGTTGTTTAATGTCTGGGCTTCGTGGTGTGTATCGTGTCGCGCTGAACATCCTGTACTGAATGAATTAGCTAAACAAAAAGCAGTGATGATCATCGGCTTAAATTATAAAGACGAACCCGATGCGGCGAAACAATGGCTGGATACTTTAGGTAATCCCTATAACGTTAGCATTATGGATGCCGATGGACGTATCGGTATTGATTGGGGTGTTTATGGTGTACCTGAAACCTTTGTAGTGGATAAAAAAGGTGTGATTCGTTTGAAATACACAGGTCCTGTCACACCTGAGGCGATACAACAAACCTTATTACCACTGATTAATCAATTACAAGCAGAACAGCCATGAAAATTGTAATGCTCTTGTTATTACTGTTATCGCCGATAGCGAATGCAGTCGATGCTTATCAATTTAATAATCCAGAACAACAAGCCGCCTATCAAAGCTTAGTCTCTGAACTGCGTTGCTTAGTGTGTCAAAATCAACCTATTGGTGATTCCAATGCTGAACTGGCGGCTGATTTACGTCGTCAAGTGTATGAAATGTTGCAACAAGGTAAAAGTAAAGCCGATATACAACAATTCATGACCGAACGTTATGGTGATTTTGTGTTATACAACCCACCATTTAAAGCAAAAACAGGTTTGCTGTGGTTAGGTCCTGTGGTTTTTTTAGTAGTCGGTTTGATAGCAGTGTTTTTATTTACCCGCCGTAAAAAAACCGTTCCGCCTAGTGATAGCGTAAGCGAAAATACAGAAAAATTGGCGGCGGTACGTCGTTTATTGACCGATAAAGACACGGAGAATTTATCTTGAATCTACTCTTTTTGCTGATTGCTGCCTGTTTGGTGTTATTGGCATTTTTATTTATTTTGCCACCTCTGTGGCGACAACGTGCTGTTGCACCCGCCGCTATGGATGAACGCAATATTGCCATTGCTAAACATCGGCTAACTGAATTAACTGAACAATTACAAGCCAATGCCTTGAACCAAGCACAATACGATGAGCAACGTGCCGAACTGGAACAGGCATTAAGTGATGATCTCGATATAAAAACACAAGTTAATATGGTGACTGCACGCGGTCAGTGGCTTGCTTACGCGCTGATGTTTGTCATACCTGTATTAGCCGCTAGTTTGTATTGGGGTTTAGGTAACTTTCAAGCGATTAATCCAACACCTGAGATGCTGGCAAGCAATGAACCTGCTATGCCTAATCAAGAAGCTATTCGTAAAATGGTCGATGGTTTAGCAAAAAAAATGCAAGCTGATCCTAACAACGCCGAAGGTTGGTTGATGCTAGGTAAATCGTATAAATACCTAGAGCAATATGCTAAATCTGCCGATGCGTTTGCTCACGCCTATCAATTATTAGGTGATAAACCCGATGTGATGCTGGCTTATGCAGAGGCGTTATCCTTTGCTAATGATGAACAAGTGTCAGGCAAATCGGCTGATTTAATTTTTAAAGCCTTAGCATTAGCACCTAACAATCCTAATGCGTTATGGTTGGCAGGCATGGCAAAAGCGCAAGCGGGTGAATTTGTTGAAGCCAAAAAATTATGGTCAAAGTTAGCCGCTTCTTTACCACAAGGCTCTGAAGCTCAGCAAGAGACGCAAGCTTTATTAGCAAAAATAGATAGCAAAATTGCGGAAGCAAAAACTGGCACAGTTAAAGAAACAGCAACACCTATTGCTACTGTTGCTATTGATGTGCAAGTCAGTCTCGCGCCTGAATTGCAAAATCAAACCAGTCCAACGGATACCGTATTTATTTATGCACAGGCGTTATCAGGTCCACAGATGCCGTTAGCCATCGTGCGTAAACAAGTTAGCGATTTGCCGTTAGCTATCAGTTTAACGGATGCGCAGGCAATGACACCTGAAATGAAATTATCTAAATTTGCAGATGTTAAATTATTAGCGCGTGTTTCCAAATCGGGCAACGCAATGAAACAAACGGGTGATTTAATCGGTGTGCTTGAAAGTGTCACCGTAGCGGATAAAACCCGTCATACGCTAGTTATTAACAGCGTCGTAAAATAAACACAGCCGAGCATAGCCCTAATGGATCAATCCCTACAATTCGATTTACCCCTGATTAATCGCTACGATAAAGCAGGACCGCGTTATACCTCGTATCCAACGGCATTAGAATTGCACGATGGATTCACTGAAAATGATTACCGCCAGCACATTGCAAAATCCAATGCCGCAGGTGGTCCGTTATCGCTGTATGTGCATATTCCATTTTGCGATACCGTGTGCTTTTATTGTGCGTGTAACAAAATCATCACAAAAAATCGCGCCCATGCGCAGCCTTATCTGGATAATTTATGTCAAGAAATTGCCATGCAGGGCGCGTTATTTGATAAAAACCGCGTGGTTAATCAACTGCATTGGGGCGGTGGTACACCGACATTCTTAGATTACCCGCAGATGCAGCAATTAATGACTGCCACGCGTGAACATTTCACGCTAAAAAACGATGACAGTGGCGAATATTCTATTGAAGTTGACCCCAGAGAAACCAATCTGCACACCGTTCAACAATTGCGTAGCCTTGGTTTTAATCGTATCAGCTTAGGCGTACAAGATTTTGACCACGATGTACAGAAAGCCGTTAATCGTATTCAAAGCGAAGCTCAAACCTTTGCCGTATTAAAAGCGGCACGCGAACAAGGCTTTCGCTCTACCAATATTGATTTAATCTATGGTTTACCGTTGCAAACCGTAGATTCATTTAACAAAACGCTGGATAAAATTCTACACGTCAGCCCAGATCGGTTTTCGATTTTTAACTACGCCCATATTCCCAGCCGCTTTAAAACCCAGCGACAAATCAATGATGCGGATTTGCCTAGCCCAGAAGTCAAACTGGCTATTTTACAAAGCGTAGGACAACGCTTAGCTGAGGCGGGTTATGTTTATATCGGCATGGATCACTTCGCTAAACCCGATGATGAACTAGCTATTGCGCAACGCCAAGGGCTGTTACACCGTAATTTTCAAGGCTACTCCACGCATTCTGATTGCGATTTAGTGGGCTTAGGTATCACTTCAATAGGGCAGGTGGGTGATGCTTATAGTCAAAATGTCAAAGACTTAGAAAGCTACGACCAACTAATTAAACAAGGCAAACTGCCTGTCTTTAAAGGCGTGGATTTGAATGACGATGATAAGTTACGCCGCGCAGTGATTATGCAATTAATCTGTCATTTTGAATTACAGTTTGCTGCTATTGAACAAGCCTATGCTATTCGCTTTAGTGATTATTTTGCCGATGAACTCAACGCCTTAGTACCAATGCAAACCGATGGTTTACTAACGGTCAATAAGGATGGTATTCAAGTATTACCCGCAGGTCGGCTGTTGATACGCAATATCTGTATGGTCTTCGACCGCTATCTGGCACAAAAACAGCAACAATTTTCCAGAGTTATCTAAAACTGGAGTCCAATAGCTTTAGCTATTGGACACAAAATAGCTAAAGCTGTTTTATGCCAGTATTTTTGACAATAACTAACATCCGTAAGTATTTATGAACGATGACCGCATTATTGAATTAGAAATAAAAGCTGCCTATCAAGAAGACTTATTACAAGCACTCAATAAAATAGTCAGTGGACAACAGCAACAAATACAGCGGTTAGAAGCCACTTGCCAATTACTCAATGACCGTATTAAAAGCCTCTCTAGTGAAAATAGTAACAACGGTGCAAGTGTTGATGAAGTGCCGCCGCATTATTAGTTGGAATCCAAACCTAGGTTTGGATTCCAGTATCGGCTTAAATTGATAACCGACTACTAACTGATACAATAGCCCCATAGCTTATCAGAGCGCGTGATTTTTAAGAATTGAAACCTGAGATAAAGAGTTTATGACTACTGATTATAAAAAAACCCTAAATTTGCCTAATACGGCGTTTCCCATGAAGGGCAATTTGGCACAACGTGAACCTGAGCGTTTAAAAAAATGGAACGAAACCACGCTCTATAAAAAAATTCGCCAAACTTGTGCAGGAAGACCTCCGTTTGTTCTACATGATGGTCCTCCTTATGCCAATGGTGAAATTCATATTGGTCACGCGGTTAATAAAGTTCTCAAAGACATTATTCTTAAATCTAAAACCTTAAGTGGTTTTGACGCGCCATACATTCCAGGTTGGGATTGCCACGGCTTACCGATTGAATTACAAGTTGAGAAAAAAATTGGTAAAGCAGGCATTAAAGTATCGCCTACTGTGTTTCGTAAAGCTTGTCGAGAATACGCCGCTAAGCAAGTTGAAATTCAAAAAGAAGCCTTTGTACGCTTAGGTATTTTGGGTGAATGGGATCATCCGTATTTAACAATGGATTTTGCTTTTGAAGCCGATATTGTCCGTTCGTTGGGTAAAATCGCCGCCAACGGTCATATCAGCAAAGGCTCAAAACCTGTGCATTGGTGTACCGATTGTGGCTCTGCGTTAGCCGAAGCGGAAGTAGAGTATGAAGATAAACATTCACCTGCTATTGATGTGCGTTTCACTGTTAGCAATGAAGATGCGTTTTTAGCTAACTGCCATCATGTACCCGACCACGAAGGACACGGTGCATTATCGGTCGTGATTTGGACAACCACGCCTTGGACATTGCCTGCCAATCAGGGGGTCGCACTTAATCCCGATTTAGATTATGCCGTCGTACAGTGTCCGACTGAACGGTTAGTGATTGCTGAAGCCTTGCTCAAAGACACCATGTCGCGTTATAGCATTGATGATTATCGCGTTATTGCTTATTGCAAAGGCTCAGATTTAGAGTATCAACGCTTGCAACATCCATTTTATGATAGAGAAGTGCCTGTCATTTTAGGCGATCATGTCACTACCGATGCAGGTACTGGCGCGGTACATACAGCCCCAGGTCATGGACAAGAAGACTATGTGGTTGGTCGTAAATACGGTTTGCTGGTCGATAATCCCGTTGGTGGTGATGGGGTATTTTTACCTAGCACTGAACTGTTTGCAGGGGAACACGTTTTTAATGCCAACGCCCATGTGCTTGAAGTGCTAGAAGCCAACGGTAAACTGGTTCATCATCACGCCATTCTGCACAGTTATCCGCATTGCTGGCGACATCACACACCGATTATTTTCCGTGCTACGCCACAATGGTTTATTTCCATGAATCAAAACGGCTTACGCGAACAAGCATTAAGTGAAGTAAAACGCGTCGAATGGATTCCAGATTGGGGACAAGCGCGTATCGAAAGCATGATAGATGGTCGTCCTGATTGGTGTATTTCAAGGCAACGCACTTGGGGCGTGCCAATTACCCTGTTTGTTAATAAAGAATCTGGCGAACTGCACCCGCGTACCGCTGAACTGATTGAACAAGTGGCATTACGCATTGAGCAACAAGGCATAGATGCGTGGTTTGACTTAGAACCTGCGGAATTGTTGGGGAATGAAGCCAACGATTACGATAAAATCAGCGACACCTTGGACGTGTGGTTTGATTCAGGCGTTACCCATGAAGCCGTGTTAAAACGTCGGGAACAACTGCATTTCCCCGCCGATTTATATTTAGAAGGTTCAGATCAACACCGTGGTTGGTTTCAATCCTCATTATTAGCTTCAGTAGCGATGAATAACGTTGCACCGTATAAATCAGTGTTGACGCATGGTTTTACCGTTGATAAAAACGGCGAAAAAATGTCCAAATCCAAAGGTAATGTCATTCCGCCGCAATCGGTGATGAAAAACCTAGGCGCGGATGTATTGCGTTTATGGATAGCGGCGACTGATTATCGCTCTGAAATGCGCGTCTCCGATGAAATTTTGGAGCGTACTTCCGATGGCTATCGACGCTTAAGAAATACCGCGCGTTTTTTGTTATCTAATCTGGCTGATTTTGATCCCGAACAACACCTAGTCGCTAATGACGATTTATTAGCCCTAGATCGTTGGATAATGGATAGAGCTTACTTATTACAAGAAGACGTTAAAGCCGCTTATGAAAGCTATTCGTTTCAACAAATTTACCAAGAAGTGCATCATTTTTGCGTGATTGACTTAGGTGGTTTTTATCTGGACATTATTAAAGACCGCCAATACACCGCAAAAGCTGATAGTTTAGCGAGACGCTCCGCCCAAACAGCGATGTATCATGTTCTGGAAGCCTTAACACGCTGGTTAGCCCCAATTATCAGCTACACGGCGGATGAAATTTGGCAGTATATGCCTGGAAAACGCAGTGAATCGGTGTTTTTAGAAACATGGTATGACGGTTTAGTAACGTTGGACGATAACTGCCCATTGAATCGAGGTTTTTGGCAACGGTTGATGGATATTCGCGCCATTGTCAGTAAAGAGCTAGAAAAAAGTCGCGCTCAAGGGCTGATAGGGTCTTCACTGAATGCTGAAGTAGTGCTGTATTATGATTATTTGGTGTTTCATGTGTTAAGTGATGTCTCCAAAGAACTGCACTTTTTTGACGCACTAAAACCATTGGAACATGAACTGCATTTTATACTCATGACCTCCAGAGCTACTGCGGTCAATGATTATGAATACGAATGCCCAGAAGATGCCGTACAAACCGATATGCAGGGTGTTAGATTAAAAGTTTATGTCTCGGAACATAAAAAATGTGTGCGTTGTTGGCATCAACGTGCCGATGTGGGCGAGAATGAAGAGCATCCTGAATTGTGCGGTCGTTGCGTAGAAAACGTAGCAGGCGAAGGCGAGCAACGAATCTATGCGTAATATGTCAATGTTAAAATGGTTGTGGTTGTCATTGTTGGCATTAGTATTAGATCAAGGCAGTAAATTACTGGTCGATAATACCATGCAGCTTTATCAATCTATTCCACTGTTACCATTTTTTAAACTTACCTATGTTCATAACACGGGTGCTGCATTCAGCTTTTTAAGTGAAGCAGGTGGTTGGCAACGCTGGTTTTTTGCAGGACTGGCGTTAGTGATTAGCGTGATAATTGCTGTTTGGCTCAGTCGCTTAGAAAAATATGAAACCTTGTTAGCTGTCTCGTTGTCGTTAATTTTAGGCGGTGCGGTGGGTAATTTAATCGACCGTTTAGCTTACGGTTATGTGATAGATTTTCTTGATGTTTATTACGGCACTTGGCATTGGCCCGCGTTTAATATTGCCGATTCGGCAATTACTTTGGGCGTAGCATTGATGTTGTTGGAGTCATTCGGTTTAGGCAAGGCTAAAGAAGAACATACAGCATTAGAATAAAAGGCAGGCTGGGATGACATAAGGAATCCTAGTATCTAACTCGTTCCCACGCGCCCGCGTGGGAATTCAGTCACGTTGTACACGACTCCAATCAAACGATGCACCTGGATCAGTTTTACGTTCAGGTGCAATATCACTGTGTCCTGTTATGTGTTGTCTCGATAAGCTCGGATAACTAACTAGCAACACATCAATCACAGCATTCAGTGCGTCATACTGCGCATCGGTATAAGTTATAGACTCCGTGCCTTCCAACTCAATGCCAATCGAAAAATCATTGCACTTTTCCCGTCCTTGATAACACGACACCCCCGCGTGCCATGCACGTTTATTAAACGGCACATATTGCACGATTTCTCCATCACGCCTTATTAACAAATGCGCCGAGACTTTCAGTTGATAAATCGTTGCAAAATACGGATGTCCATTGGGATCTAAGCGATTACAAAATAAGTCATTAATATAATTTCCGCCAAATTCACCCGCTGGCAGACTGATACAATGAATCACCAGCAAAGAAATATCGCTGGCATCGGTTCTATCATCAAAATTAGGCGAGGGAATTTTTTTAGCTGAACTCAGCCAATGTTGCTCTATGTTCATTACAGGTCAGTATGAGAATTTAGGGTTTTGGTTGTATGGATGAATGAATTTTTTCTGCCAACGCGGCGACTGCTTTGGCTGTAACTTTTTTCTCTCCACCTTTGGCTTCTAAAGAAAGACTATCGACTAATTTGCCAGATTTTACCTCTACGACTTCTGCCAATAGATAAGCAAATAAAAAACTGGGCTTGTGCAAACGTCCAACAATCACATAATCGGCACTTACAGCTTTACCTAACTGTGCGGCAACATCGGCATGATCAAACAGATAACCTTCACCCATTTCAGCCATTTTTTGAGCTAAGGCATCAACCGCTAACACAGTAAAACCTGATTTTTTAAGTTCAGCCGCTAATAATGGCTTTATCGAAGTCGTGCGTTCTAGTTCTTCGGGGCGGTTGGGTAATAGCGTGACATCTTTGAGTTCAAAATCTAATACCGCAACGCGTATTTCAGCATGAACTGAGCTAACAAATAGGGCAGATAAAAATAACAGTGCGAAGATTTTCATAGCATTACCTCAAACAAAAATAAATCGTGGAAAACACCGCTAATTTGCGAAAAATTATACAGTGAGATCAATCGGCTTAACATTAACATTGTGTAATATGACGCTAACGTGTTGTGATGACAAAAACTAATTGAGTGTTCTTACTTTCTTTCTGCTATTGTGACGACAGAG
Source organism: Methylococcaceae bacterium UBA4132 (assembly GCA_002380945.1). Lineage (GTDB taxonomy): Bacteria > Pseudomonadota > Gammaproteobacteria > Methylococcales > Methylomonadaceae > UBA4132. Next base: position 37,239 of record DFWO01000161.1, read on the forward strand.
CTAGCTATTTCTAACATTTGAAAGCATTTGGCTGACTCCTTTCAATTCATTAATCCTGAATTGTTCTCTCCTCATAAAAATAGACACTATGAATTTTAATAAAAAATCTATCATCACCCTGTTAGTCTTTGGTTTCCTAGCTGCTACAGGCAACATGGCTTATGCCGAAGAAACCAGTGAATCAGCAAGCAATATCAGTGCTACCATCACGCACCTTGAACAAGCCGCCGTTGACGCAGGAAAAAGTGATTTTTCTGCCGCTAAGATGCAGTTAAAATTCGCACGTCTGAGTTCTGCCGAAATCAAAGGTCATGATGAAGCGACAAAAGCAGGTCTTGATGACATGAATAATGGCATAAAAGCAGTAAGTTCAGGTGAGCCAGAAAAAGCAGTCGCTGAAATAAACAAAGCACTCGCAGTTTATAAAGCACTGTAAATTTAGCTTAAAAAGGAAGGTTAACGGGGGGCAATCTGTTAACCTTTTTTTTGTGAAAAATAAATCGCTAAACCCTTGTTATCAGCCTTCACCCTTCATTACTAAGTCGGCGTATTCTTCGGGTGTAATCGTACCGCCCAATTTCTCCGCAATATCCTTTTCATTTGCGGGTAGCACATCCTGAATGGCATCAATACGTTTCCATTGCGGAGCTGGAGGTGTTTCACAGTCAATTTGTGGCGTGTATTTAGAGGTTTTTAACCGTTGATATTGATGAATATAACGTGGACAGTTGATAAAAATTTCACTAATTGTCACGCGTACTAGCAACTTCGCACCAGTAAATTCGGCTAGTAATACCTCATCTTTTTCAATACTGGCTATGCCATGCACACGCAGTCGATGCGGGGTTTCAAAATCAATAAACAACATTCCAATTTTATTGTTAGCGGTGATATTACCCATAGACAGGAACATACCATTGCCATCGTAATGAGGGAATACAATGGTTTTACTATCGACAACTTTAACAAAACCCGCCGCACCGCCTTTATAAGAGCAAGTCGGATAACCACGGTGGTCAATCGTTGTCAGAAAAAATAGGTCACGACTTTCGATAAATGCTTTATGTTCAGCGGGGATTTCCGTCTGCACAATGATTGCCTCCACCCTGTCCGCCAATTGTTCTGTATCAAATTCTTGTTGCAAACTTCGATGTTGTTCGCCATATAAATCATTCATACCTACTCCAGAGTGGATTAAACAAAGTTATGGCTAGCATAGTACACCAAATTAGTGTCTATTCTTGTTACAATCTCTAATCCCTGCCATTAATCAGAATAACTCCTCAGCCTATGAATCCCTTACTGTCTATTGAACAACTCAGTGTTACGTTTAATCAGTTACAAACTGTTGTTGATGCCATCAGCTTTACGATTCAGGCAGGCGAAACCTTTGCATTAGTCGGTGAATCAGGTTCAGGTAAATCCATGACTGCGTTATCGGTGTTACGGTTATTACCCAATAATGCTAAGCTAACTGCACAATCTATTATGTTACAAGGTGATGAATTAACAACCCATTCCGAATTAGACTTGTGCAAAATTCGTGGTCGTCGTATTGGCTTGATTTTTCAAGACCCATTGTCATCATTGAATCCTGTTATGACGATTGGCAGTCAAATTGCCGAAGTCCTTAACATTCATTTTTCCTTATCGAAAACTGAGTTAAAACAGCGCGTATTAGAACTATTACAGCAAGTGGAAATTCCCCATCCAGAGCAACGTTTAAAAGATTACCCGCATCAGTTATCAGGCGGACAGCGGCAACGGGTGATGATTGCCATCGCCTTAGCAGGTAAGCCCGATTTACTGATTGCCGATGAACCAACCACCGCGCTGGATGTAACCATTCAAGCGCAGATTCTGGCGTTGTTAAAAAACCTGCAACAGCAAACAGGCATGGCGTTATGGCTAATCAGTCATGATTTAGCGTTAGTTTCAACACTGGCGGATAGAGTCGCTGTGATGCAGCAAGGCAAGATAGTCGAACAAGGCTTAACAGCGGAATTATTCGCCAATCCGCAGCATCCTTATACACAAAAATTATTGAACGTATTGCCGTCCATACATAACGCAGGTAGGGTGGGCAATGCCCACCCTACTACGCCACTACTACAAGTCAGTAATTTTTATTGTCATTATCCGATACGCAAGGGTATTTTTAAACGCGTGGTTGATTATGTCCGAGCCGTCGATGGTGTAAATTTCGACATTGAACAAGGTAAAACTTTGGCATTAGTCGGCGAGTCGGGTTGTGGTAAAACCACCTTAGGTAAAAGTTTGTTAAATTTATTACCCAGTCAGGGCAGGGTGGTAATTAATGGCGTGGAACTCAACACGCTAACAGGTGAAGATTTAAGACTACAACGCGCTAATATTCAAATCGTGTTTCAAGACCCGTTTTCTTCGATGAATCCACGCTTATTAGTCGGTGATATTATTGCCGAAGGTATCCGTGCATTACACCCGCACGTTACTGAACAAGAACGCACAACCCGCGTTAAGCAGCTATTACAACAAGTTGATTTACCCGAAGACTCCCTATATCGCTATCCGCATGAATTTTCAGGTGGACAACGGCAACGGATTTGTATCGCCCGCGCTTTAGCCGTTGAACCTAAGCTCATTGTGTGTGATGAACCGACCAGCGCGTTAGATGTATCGGTACAAGCGCAAATCATCCAGCTTTTAAAAACGTTACAACGCGAACAAGGCGTGAGTTATTTATTTATCACCCATGATTTAGCCGTCGTTGCAGAAATCGCCCACGAAGTCGCGGTGATGTATCAAGGCAAAATTATCGAACAGGGCAAAGTGGAACAAGTGCTAAACCAACCGCAACACGCCTACACACAAAAATTATTATCCGCTGTACCTGTGTTAAAAATCGCCTGATGAACTGCGTTAGAACTAAACACCTGATTGAAGAAAGCATCAAAAAATCGCGTTTTATTGGTGTCATCGTCCCATGCACCAATGAAGCGGACGTGTTACAACAACTCAAACAACTGTACCAAGATTATCCCGATGCCACCCATATCGCCTACGCCTATCAACTCAAAACCGACAACGGCTTAGTGTACCGTTTTCACGATGCAGGTGAACCAACAGGCACAGCAGGCAAACCCATCTATCAACACCTAGAAGGCAAGCAACTCATCAATGTCTTAGTCGCCGTGATACGTTATTTCGGCGGTATAAAACTAGGGGCAGGGGGCTTAACCCGCGCTTACGGTCAAACAGCCAGACAAGTGATTGAAGCCGCTGACATTTATCCGTATATCGAAATGACAACCGTCACACTCACCTTAGATTACAAACAAATCCAACCCTTAGAATACGCATTAAAAAAACTAGACGGGCAGATTATTCAGCAAGATTTTGCCGAACAAGTGAAAGTAACCATACAGTTACCTGCCTCTCAAATTGACATCTTGATGCAGTCATTTTCTGATTGTTATTGATTTTATAAAACTGGGTACAAACTGAAGTTTGTACTCCATACTATAACGTAGTGTAGATTGAATTGCTGCTTTTTGGCAACCCAATATAAAACCTTAACGCACTTACCTTGAGAACAATTTTTATGATAAAATAGAAGTTACGCATTGAC
>DFWO01000100.1:0-13917 GCA_002380945.1 Methylococcaceae bacterium UBA4132
ACGTAAATCCAAATGTTATTCCAAGTCCATGACGATGTTGCTTTATTCCGTTTGCCTTTTGATGCTTCAGCGCAATGGTAATTTGAACGCTATTTTTAATTAACAATACCCTTATTTTTGGTTGGTATGGTTTTTCAAAATCGCATAAATACAATTTTCTGATACGTTGTATTTAATCGCCAATTGCTTTTGATTAGCCCCTGTAAATTTGGAGGCAATATTATCATTTCGCCTTTTTCTTTTATTACCGCCCTCTATTGGAATATAAACAGCCGTACCGCCCGTCCTTTTAATTATCGCTTCTATAATCGCATCACAAGCCGATTGGCTTATGTCTTTATCAATCCCTTTGTTAACAAGCGCGTCATAACTTACTTGGTGAATATCTTTAAGAATATTATTAACTTCTACAGACACATTAACCCCTAGTTATTTATCAATGGCGCGTATTTTACCACTGACATATCAACGATGTGTTTAGCGTTAACTGGCTATTGTCCTAAAAAATGCCAGTGATATACTTAATATGCTTTGAAGCGTGTGACCCTCCCTAGTTCTACGAGTGGTAGCGGAGCAATCCCCTAGTGTAGTTGGTGTTGAAGTACCAGCCTCGCTTTAAGGTACTATTTTTTAAAAGCCACTGATAATTTAGGGGCTAGCCATTATTTAAAACCTGGGTTTTATCGGTTTTAAACTCGTCATCATGACGAAACGGCTAATTAATTTTTCCAGCGCAAAACCCCCCATAATCTGTAATAACCCTACTTTGCCATCCAGACCAAGTGTTTTGGCGGTCTTGAGGGTATTTTGACCGTGTGAATTAATTTTGTAGAAGTTGTAGAAGGTTGTAGCACCCCCTTCTACACCCTCAAGCCCGCGCCGTTACTTGGTCTCCAGCCGATTTGTTAAAGATGTTAAAGGTTTTTCGTGTATATGAATATTTAGCCAGTTTTACCAAACGGAATTATCACTGCACCCGCTTTCAAACTGTCCAAATAATCCGCCCACGCTTGCATCATTTTGTGTCTCTCTGGTAAATGTGCAGTGCGACTGTATGCCCGTCCGTTTGGGTCTCTGACTGCATGGGCTAATTGATGCTCGATAAAATCCACCCTAACCGTTAGCACTTCGTCAAGGATGGTTCTCGCCATTGCCCTAAAGCCGTGAATGGTCATTTCTTCTTTACTAAACCCCATACGCCTCAATGCTGCTAATAAGGCAACATCACTCATAGCGCGTGAACCATTAGGCGTTCTTTCACTTGGGAAAACATATCTACCTTTGTTTGTTAATGGCTTGATTGCTTCCAGTATGGCTATTGCTTGATTTGAGAGTGGCACAATGTGAGGTATGTTTGTTTTGGTGACTAGATAACGCCATTCTTTAGCGTTTAGGTCTATGTGTTCCCATTCTGCATGACGTAATTCTGTAGGGCGAACAAACACCAACGGGGCAAGCTGTAACGCGGATTTAACGACAAATGAGCCGCTATAGGTATCAATAGCGCGTAAGAGTTCCCCCGCTTTTATTGGATCAGTCAATGAGGCAAAATGTCCACCTTTGACCATTGATAACGCGCCCTTGAGTGAGGGGGTAATATCAAAATCAGCCACCCCTTTTGACACGGCATAACGAAAAACCTGCCCCGCCGCCTGTAATGCTCTATGTGATGTTTCTATCGCGTTCCTGCTTTCAATGCGTTGTAACACTATGAGCAATTCAGGTGCTTTTATCTCAGTGATAACCCTATCGCCTAGCCACGGGAATAAATCACGTTCAAACAGTGCTAACGTTCTTTTTTTGTGGCTTTCTGATTTGTTGCTTAAGTGCTTGGTGTACCACTCCAAAGCGATTGCCTTAAAACTGTTTTCAGTCGTGGCTAGTTTCTTTATTTTGCGGTCTAGGCTGGGGTCGATACCATTGGCTATTAACTCTCTAGCATTATCCCTTTTTTCACGCGCCTGTTTTAGTGTAGTGTCTGGATAGACCCCTAAGGGTAATAATTTCTCCTTCCTAGTAAATCGATACTTGAAGCGAAAGTATTTAGAGCCGTTAGGATTAATCAGCAAGTACATTCCCTTTTCATCGGCTAACTTGTAGGGCTTATCTTTAGGCTTAGGATTTTTGATGGTGTTATCAGTTAGCGGCATGGGGGTATCTCCTAGCGAGTGTGAGCATATACCCCCACTTATACCCCCCTAATACCCCGACTGTCAACGAACCTTAACGCACTTCATTGGGCAATAAAAAACCCGCTAAGCTTGGTAGCTTGCGGGCTTGTGGTCTTCTTTGAACGGCATAAAACCTATGTTTGGTGGCGATAGGTGGATTTGAACCACCGACCCCGGGGTTATGAATCCCGTGCTCTAACCAACTGAGCTATATCGCCGTTTTGGCTCTTTGTAAAGAGCGGGAATTATAGATACCCGTTCTTGATTTGTCAAACGTTGAATCTAAAGTGCATTACATCGCCGTCTTTAACAATGTAATCTTTACCTTCTAATCGCCATTTTCCTGCGTCTTTCGCGCCTTGCTCACCTTTGTAAGTGATAAAATCTGCGTAAGAAATTACTTCCGCACGAATAAAACCTTTTTCAAAATCGCTGTGAATCACACCTGCTGATTGTGGCGCGGTTGCGCCGATAGGAATCGTCCATGCTCTGACTTCTTTTACACCTGCGGTGAAATAAGTCGCCAAATTGAGCAATGAATAACCTGCTCTGACCACACGATTTAAACCTGCTTCTTCTAAACCTAAATCATCGAGAAATTCTTGTTTTTCGTCCTCATCCAATTGGGAAATTTCCGCTTCAATTACCGCACAAATCGGCACAACCATTGAACCTTCTTTGGCTGCAAATTCTCTGACGCTATCGAGCATCGGATTATTTTCAAAACCGTCATCCTGCACATTGGCAATGTACATAGTGGGCTTCAGTGTCATTAAGCACAGGTCTTTAAACAGGGCTTTTTCTTCCTCGGTTACATCCATTGTACGCACAGGTTCTCCCGCTTCCAGTTGTTTTAAGACGCGCTCTAATACTTCTTTTTTCGCTTGTTCGTCTTTATTGCCTGTACGAGCAATTTTGCTGGAACGTAACAGGGCTTTTTCTACCGATGCCATATCGGCTAATGCCAGTTCAGTATTAATTACTTCAATATCAGACAAAGGATCAATTTTTCCAGCAACGTGAACCACGTTATCATCTTGAAAACAACGCACAACGTGAGCAATCGCATCGGTTTCACGAATATTGGCTAAAAATTTATTACCTAAGCCTTCGCCTTTAGATGCGCCTTCCACTAAACCAGCAATATCAACAAATTCAATGGTGGTGGGCAATACACGTTCAGGTTTAACGATTTCCGCCAGTTTATCCATGCGGCTATCTGGCACAGGCACAACGCCAACATTGGGATCAATGGTACAAAATGGATAATTTTCAGCGGCGATTTTTGCACGCGTTAAGGCGTTAAATAGGGTTGATTTACCAACATTGGGTAAGCCAACGATTCCACAATACAGTGCCATAGAATTCTCTTAAAAGTTTAAAAAACAGACAATTATACAAGTTATCAATTTAATTCGCTGATTGATTGCCACGTCTAGGATCAAAGGCATCCTGCACGGTATCGGCAAATAAATTCGCCGCCAGCACTAAAGCAAACATAAACACAAACGCGGCTGATAATGACCACCAGACGATAGGATCACGCGCCATTTCTAGCCTCGCGCCATTAATCATATTGCCCCAACTGTAAGTGGTCGGGTCAACGCCGATGTTAATGTACGACAATACCGCTTCGGCTAATACTAACGAGCTAAAATCTAACACCACGGAAATCAACACGATGTGCATCACGTTGGGCAAAATGTGGCGCAGTAAAATCGTGTGTTGCTTAACGCCCAGTGCATAAGCGGCTTGCACATATTCCATTTCGCGCAGTTTCAGGGTTTCGGCGCGTAATAACCGACATAAACCTGTCCAACTGGTGACACCTAGAATCATGCACAAAAATAATAGCCGCGTATCGGAGCGCACCACGACGCTGGTGAAGTCAGCTTCATGATTTGCCATGTACACTTGTACCATCAAAATGGAGGCGGCTATCAGTAATACGCTGGGGATGGAATTGAGCGTGGTATAAATATACTGAATGACATCATCGACCCAGCCGCGAAAAAATCCCGCCAATATGCCAAAAATAATCGCCATTGGTAACATGATGAGCGTGGTGAGTGTGCCGATAATTAAACCTGTCCGTATGCTTTTGATGGCTTGATAAAACACGTCTTCGCCGACTTTATCTGTGCCAAGGACGTGGTAATAGCCTGAGAGGTGAATCAGTGTGTAGCTGAGGGTAATGAGAATAAATAGGGTACAAGGTACGGGCTGAAAGGTAAAAGGCACACTATCTTCATCTTGCCTCTTGTTTTTAATAAACAACCAATACACCAGCATTAACGCCATAAAACTCACGACACCTTGAAAAATACCCACTGCCGTTTTCTGCACAATATCAGCAAGTTTGTCGTCATCATTAGTCAAATGCTGACCACCAAATTGCAAACGCGGATAATCCCATTGTGTTGAACCATCGGCTACAGTCATCATTTCCTTGCTGTACAAATGCGTGGCAAACGGCGCGGAATAGGTTTTTTCGCCGTGTTCGCGCAAGGGCGTTGCCCAAACATCCAGCAAGCTAATAATTTCATTACCTGAACCTTGCTGTTTGAAATGCACCGAATCCAGCAATCCTATCAACACAAAAAATACCAACACCACCAGCGACACCATACCAACAGAATTATTGGCAATCGTTTGTAACGGGCGTTTGAGGTGTTCTTTACCGCGTAGATAAAAGCCAATACCTAAGATGCTTAACAGTAGCGTAAAAATCAGTCCATCTGTCCATAACAAAATCATGATAAACGCACCCGTGGATCAACTAGCGTGTAGGAAATATCGGTGAGCAATAAACCGATGATGTATAACACTGAACCCAAAAACACCATCGCACGCACGATGGCAAAATCTTGGCTATTAATCGCATCTATCGTATAGCTACCTAGTCCTGGAATACTAAAAAACGATTCCATGATTAAACTACCCATGAACAGTAACGGCAACACTACCACCACGCCCGTTAAAATCGGAATCATGGCATTTTGTAATACATGACGGAATAAGGTTTGAGTTTCACTTAAGCCTTTGGCTCTGGCGGTGCGGACATAGTCTTTTTCCACTTCCTCTAAAAACAGCGTGCGATACCAGCGACCACCCGAACCAATGCCTGAAAACACACCAATCAACACAGGTAAAATCAAAAATTTAATCGCCGCAAAACCGCCGTCATAACCCGAAATCGGCACTAATTTTAATAACTTAGCAAATAAAAACTGCCCGCCGATAATATAAAACAGTGACGAGATGGACATTAACACTACGCACAATACTATCCCCGCTTGTTCTAAATAACTGTTACGAAATAACACCATCATCAAGGCAAAACTGATATTGACCAATAAACCCAACATTAAAGTCGGTAACGCCAAGGCAAGACTGGGCAATGCGCGTTGTTGTATATCATCACCGATATTCCTGCCACTATCGGATACACCAAATTTAAACAAAAACAAACCTACCGATTTAGTATAAAAAATCGTCTCGGTAACTTTTTTCTCGCCCTCCGCCTCGCTATTCCATAACAGCGGCACATCATAACCGTGCTGGTGTTTCCAGTTACTTATCGCCGCTTCGGTAACGTGTTTTTGCCCTAACTGCAACCGCGCCATATCATCGGGACTATTGACCACGAAAAATAATACAAAGGTCAGAATATTAACTCCCATTAACAAGGGGAAGGCATATAAAAATCGGCGGATTAGGTAACTGGTCATGGCAAGGTTTTCTAAGGGTTAATTTTATTCTTTCATTTACGTTCCAACGCTCCAACGTTGGAATGCCTCTGTGGACGCACCAGCGTCCTTTCCTACTTCTCCAACAACGCTGCCACAATCTCCAGCCAATGCCGCACGGGTGTTTGGGTTTTACTTTGTAAATGCGTTAAACAACCAATATTCGCGGTGGCAATCACATCAGGTTGCTGCTGTTCTAAAGCGGTAATTTTATTTTGCCCTAACTGCTCGGCTAATTCAGCTTGTAATATTGAATATGTCCCTGCTGAACCACAACATAAATGTCCATCGGCAACAGGCGACAGGGTAAAACCTAAACGTTGTAATAGTTGTTCCATTGCACCTGCTAATTTTTGCCCGTGTTGCAGGGTGCAAGGTGACTGCACGGCAATTTTAGCGGTGTTGTGCAATTTTAAACGACTTAAATCTTCGGCTAACACGATTTCGACAATATCACGGCTTGCCGCTGACACGCGCCGCGCTTTGTCCGCATAATTAGCATCGTATTGTAAGAGTTCGCGATAATCTTTTACCATCACGCCACAACCGCTGGCGGTGATGACGATAGATTCCGCGCCTTGTTCTAAGTACGGTAGCCACGCATCAATATTGCGGCGGGCGAAGTTTAAGCCGTCTTCGGGCGCGGAGTTGTGATGACTTATCGCACCACAACAACCTGCACTGGGCACGGTGATTAATTGAATACCTAATTGTTGCAATATCAACTCGGCGGCTTGATTGATGCTGGGTGCTAGAACACTCTGCACGCAACCTTCTAGGATAAGCATTTTTCTTGGTTCAGTTCCATCCGTGGCTTTTGGATCGCGGCAGTCAATGCCGCAATGACGGCTGGTTGGTATATGGGCGGCAAGTTTGCTGGGTAACAACGGCGTAAACCATTTTGCCACGGTCAATACCGATTTAAAGCGTTGTGGATACGGCAACACAGCTCGCAAACCAGCCCGTTTCAACCGTTCGACTAATGGACGGCTGACTTGTTGTTCTAATTGAGCGCGTCCTATATCCAGCAGACGCGCATACTGCACACCTGATGGGCAGGTAGTTTCACAGGCTCTACAGGTTAAACAACGGTCTAAATGTTCCAGCGTAGTCATGCTGGCGGCTTGCCCTTCCAGCACTTGCTTAATCAGATAAATTCGACCGCGTGGTCCATCACATTCATTATTGAGCAATTGATAGGTCGGGCAGGTAGCATTGCATAAACCGCAATGGACACAGGTGCGTAAAATGCGCTCAGCTTGTTGGGCTTGTTGTTCGGTAACAGCGGTTAAGGTTTCAATTTTCATAACTTACCATTCTGCATACAAGCGACCACGATTAAACAGTCCGTGCGGATCAAAGGCGTGTTTTATATTGCGCTGTAGTTTGGCTAACGCTTCGGCTGGCGGTTGAAATTCACAGCCTAACACGGAGCGGAATCGACAGGCATGAGCGGATAAACTCTGCATAGTGGCAAAAATGGTTTCCGCGCTTTCATCGGTTTTTAACCACCGTAACGCGCCGCCCCAATCAATAAACCATTGCCCTGATAACTGCGGTTGTGGCGTGGCGGGTGCAAGTGATAATCGCCACAGTGGCGTGTCACCCTGAAAAAACTCGTGTTGCTGTTCACGTAGCGACCGCCAAAACGTTTTGGCAATAATCGGTGATAACACTTCGCCACCAAGCCGTTGTTGTGCCGCTTTCAAGGCGGATTCTGCCCCTGATAAGCGAACGTGTAGCGTGTTGCTTTCAAAGCACATTGCCGATAGTGGCAAGTTTTGTCTGCCTAATTCAATCATCGTGGTTAAGGCTTGCGCTTCATTCAGAATAAAAGCCAGTGTGATTTCAGTTTCAGGGCGCGGTAGGACTTTTAAAGAAATATCCAACAGCACACCCAATGTGCCTAACGCGCCGACTTGTAAGCGAGAGACATCAAAACCTGCGACATTTTTCATCACTTCGCCACCAAACTTAACGACTTCGCCCTGTCCGTTAATCAAGCGTATGCCTAACACCACATCACGCACCGCGCTGGTGTAAGCGCGTCTTGAACCCGATAAACCTGCTGACACTGTACCGCCTATGGTCGCAGTGTTGCCAAAATGCGGCGGTTCAAAGGCGAGCATTTGTCCGTGTTCGGTAAGTAGCTTTTTAATGTCGGCTAAGGGCGTACCACAACGCGCCGTGATGACTAATTCTGTAGGTTCGTAATGAATAACGCCGCTGTGCTTAGCGACATGAAACGGCTCGCCTTGTGTGGCTCTGCCATAAAAGGCTTTGCTGTTACCGCCGATGATATGTAGCGGAGTTTTGTGTGCGATGGCAGCTAAAACGCACTCGCGTAATTGATCGGTGTTATCCATGATTAAAAACGTTCTAAGTCAGGACGCGGTAACTGCCCATGATGGACGTGCATCGCGCCAAATTCGGCACAACGTGCCAAACTGGGAATGGCTTTACCTGCATTAAGCAAACCACGCGCATCAAATGCGGCTTTGACGGCGTGAAATTGTTGCAGTTCAGCCGTGGCAAATTGCAGACACATCCCATTGAGTTTTTCCATACCCACGCCGTGTTCGCCTGTTATCGTACCGCCCACAGCAATGCACAGTTCTAAAATTTTATGCCCCAAGACTTCAACACGCGCCAAATCATTGTCTTTATTGGCATCGTATAAAATCAACGGGTGTAAATTACCATCACCCGCATGAAAGACATTGGCAACTGCCAAGCCGTATTGTGCCGCTAAATCAGCAATGCCCAGCAATACATCAGCCAAATACTTACGCGGAATCGTACCGTCCATACAGTAATAATCAGGCGATAAACGACCGACCGCAGGAAAGGTGGCTTTGCGTCCTGCCCAAAGTTTTTTGCGTTCGTGGTCGGTTTCTGCCAGTCGTACTTCACTCGCACCCTGTGCATAAAAAATAGCCCGCGCGCGCGCTATATCTTCTGTTACTTGTTCGCTCATGCCGTCCATTTCACACAGTAATAACGCCGCTGCATCGACGGGATAACCTGCATGAATAAAGGCTTCGGCGGCTTGAATGGCCAAGCTGTCCATCATTTCCAAGCCTGCGGGAATTAAGCCGTCGCTGATAATCGCCGCGACTGCTGCACCTGCTTGTTCAATGCTGGTGAAAATGGCTAGCAGTGTGGAAGCGGTTTCGGGCATGGGTAATAATTTAAGCGTGGCTTCGACAACGATGCCTAATAACCCTTCTGAACCTGTCACGATAGCCAGTAAGTCATAGCCTGAACTGTCTAAACCCGCGCCACCTAAGGTCAGCAAATCGCCATCAATAGTCAGTAGATGTATCGACAAAATATTGTTGACCGTCAGCCCGTATTTTAAACAATGCACACCGCCTGAATTTTCCGCAATATTACCACCGATGGTACACGCTAATTGTGAGGACGGATCAGGCGCGTAATATAAACCGTAAGGCGCGGTGGCTTCGGAGACGGCTAAATTTCTTACGCCAGATTGGACACGCGCACAGCGATTATCAGGGTCAATCGCCAGAATACGATTGAATTTAGCCATACTCAGCAACACGCCATTGGCAACAGGCAACGCGCCACCTGATAAACCTGTTCCCGCACCCCGCACTACAACAGGCACACCGTACTTAGAACACAGTTTTAACACCGCTTGTGCTTGCTCAGTGGTTTCTGGCAATACCACCAACCAAGGCAACACCTGATAAACCGACAGCGCATCACATTCATAAACGCGTAATTGTTCAGGTTCAGACAGAATATTATCAGCTTTTAGCTGAGTTTTTAGCTGCCGCAAAAATTCACCTTTGTCCATATTATGGCTGGTCTGTTCGGCAGAATGAGGAGAATAATTCATAATTTTGAATAGGTTGGCATCGTTAGCTGTTGGCGGTAAAGGTAGCATTTTTTGCTAACGCACACCATAAACACTGTGTGGAAAACCTGTTAGAAAGGAATAATACGATGCTGTCATTGACTTGCTAATCTGCAAAGTAGAGTTTGGCATTTATATTTATGCTAAATTATAAAGCTGATCCATTACCATCCTCTTATCCATCAACATCCGCTTGAAAACAATTCTTCACTCCCCATAGTAGTATTAACTTAAAAACTCTCTACGGAACAAATACTATGCGAATGGATAAACTAACCAGTAAATTTCAAGAAGCGTTGGCGAATGCGCAAAGTTTGGCTTTGGGCAAAGATCATCAATTTATCGAACCAGTGCATATCATGACCGCTATGCTCGATCAAGAAGGTGGTAGCATCAAGCCTTTATTAACGCAAATGGGTGTTAATACGACGTTAATCCGCACTGAGCTAAGCAAAGAACTGTCACGACTTGCTACCGTTAGCGGGTCGGGTGGTGATGTGCAGATTTCTAACGAAACCAACCGCTTATTAAACTTAACCGATAAACTCGCGCAAAAACGTAACGATGCGTTTATTTCCAGTGAGTTATTTTTATTAGCCGCATGTGAAGAACGGGGTTTTTTACAAGAGCTATTTAAAAAAGCCAATATCACTAAACCCGCCCTTGAAAAAGCCATAGATGCCATGCGTGGAGGAGAAACTGTGCAAGATGCCAATGCCGAAGATCAACGCCAAGCCCTCAATAAATACACTATCAATCTGACTGAACGCGCCGCCAGCGGTAAATTAGACCCTGTTATTGGGCGTGATGATGAAATTCGCCGTACCATTCAAGTGTTGCAACGCCGCACGAAAAATAATCCTGTGTTAATCGGTGAACCAGGTGTCGGTAAAACTGCTATTGTTGAAGGACTCGCGCAACGTATTGTTAATGGCGAAGTGCCTGAAGGCATGAAACACAAACAAGTGTTAGCGTTGGATATGGCGGCACTCATTGCAGGTGCAAAATTTCGCGGTGAGTTTGAAGAACGCTTAAAAGCGGTGTTAAACGATTTAGCCAAACAAGAAGGGCAAATCATTCTCTTCATTGATGAACTACATACCATGGTAGGCGCAGGTAAAGCTGAAGGTGCGATGGATGCGGGCAATATGCTCAAACCTGCACTGGCGCGTGGTGAACTGCATTGTGTCGGCGCAACCACGCTGGATGAATACCGTAAATATGTGGAAAAAGATGCAGCTCTGGAACGGCGTTTTCAAAAAGTGCTAGTCGATGAGCCGTCAGTAGAAGACACCATCGCCATTTTGCGCGGTTTAAAAGAAAAATACGAGGTGCATCATGGTGTCGATATTACTGACCCCGCTATCGTGGCGGCGGCTACCTTGTCGTATCGTTATATTGCCGATAGACAATTACCCGATAAAGCCATTGATTTGATTGATGAAGCGGCAAGCCGTATTCGTATGGAAATTGATTCTAAACCCGAAGTGATGGATAAATTACATCGGCGTTTGATTCAACTGAAGATTGAACAAGTGGCTTTGAAAAAAGAAAAAGATGCCGCATCGAAAAAACGTTTGGACGTTTTGGAAGAAGAAATCGGCGAGTTAGAAAAAGAATATTCCGATTTAGAAGAAACGTGGAAAGCAGAAAAATCGGCTGTTCAAGGCTCTGCCAATGTTAAAGAAAAATTGGAGCAAGCAAAATCCGACTTAGAATCAGCAAGACGCGCTAACGATTTAAACAAACAAGCCGAATTGCAATATGGAATTATTCCCGCACTAGAAAAGCAACTCAGTTTAGACATAGCAGGTGAAACGCAAAAACCCAGTTTGTTACGCAACAAAGTGACTGACGAAGAAATTGCCGAAGTAGTATCAAAGTGGACAGGTATTCCTGTGTCTAAAATGCTGGAAGGCGAAAAAGAAAAATTATTAAGCATGGAAGATTACTTAAATAAACGGGTAGTCGGACAAACGGAAGCTCTAAAAGCGGTGAGTAATGCAATACGTCGTTCACGCGCTGGTTTATCAGACCCGAACCGCCCGAATGGTTCATTTTTATTTTTAGGTCCAACAGGTGTCGGTAAAACTGAACTGTGTAAAGCCTTAGCCGAATTTATGTTTGATACACCCGATGCAATGGTGCGTATTGATATGTCGGAATTCATGGAAAAACATTCGGTGGCGCGGTTAATCGGCGCACCTCCTGGTTATGTTGGCTATGAAGAAGGCGGTTATTTAACTGAATTAGTCAGACGCAAACCCTATTCTGTGATTTTGATGGATGAAATTGAAAAAGCTCATCCCGATGTATTTAACGTGTTATTGCAAGTGCTAGATGATGGACGTTTAACCGATGGGCAAGGCAGAACAGTGGATTTTAGAAATACCATTGTGGTGATGACCTCCAACTTAGGTTCAGACATTATTCAATCGCTGTCGGGTGAAGCATTGTATTCGGTGATGAAAAATGCGGTGATGGATATAGTCACCACTAAATTCCGCCCCGAATTTATCAACCGTATTGATGAGGTGGTGGTGTTTCATTCTCTGGGTCGTGAACAAATTCGCGCGATTTCCAATATTCAAATCGGCTACTTGCGGCAACGTTTGCAAGACCGTGATATGAATTTTGAAATTTCTGAAGATGCGTTAGATTTATTGGGTGAAGCAGGTTTTGATCCTGTGTATGGTGCAAGACCGATGAAACGAGCTATTCAACAACAACTGGAAAATCCATTGGCACAAGCCATATTGTCAGGGCATTTTACCGCAGGCGATACCATCAGAGTCGAGGTTGAACATGAGGAATTGCGCTTTGTGAAAAAGTAATAATGTGGGAAAAGCTGACAGGTTTATCAAACCTGTCAGCTTTAATTTTGGGTATTGTTAATTAAAAATAGCTTTCAATTGCTTATTTCATTTAGCCATCAAAAGGATAGCGAAATACTTAAGCATATTCATATAGTTAGAGTAACACTTAGAGTTTTTTCGTAATCTGGCGAGAAAATGTCTAAGCAAACTGTTATATCTTTCTAGCGTGAAAGTTTGTGCCTTTGATTAAGTGAGTATGTAACGGTCGAGGAATAAATGTCTCATAAGGATGCCAGTAATCGGTCATAATGACTTTGATGTCTTGATGTGGCAGGGTGTCTCAGTGCGTTTGCCCTATTTCTACCGCGTGAGCCAATAATACAGTTGATGAATCGTTCCAACTCTGTCAACGGCAATCCATATCCAGAAAGCGTTTTTTTGAACATTAACTGCGCATCTCATCCAATTCCAGCATCTCAATGTCTGCTTCAGATGATCTTAACTCAGTTTTTTAGCTGATTGTAAACAGCTGTGTTAAACGAAATCTCTATCCTTTCAGATAACGTGGTATCGCTTGCTGCTTTACCGCTTCGCTATACCATTTGTGGCTCTCCTTGTATCTATAACCACAACTACTTACAGTGATGACGTTGCTTCCCTTTGTCTATGCCATTTTTAATTCGTTGTCCACTTTGGCATTTCGGACAAGTTGACATCTATTCTCCAATCATAATAAATTAACTAACAATTTATATCTTCTATGCTTAGTTAACAATGCCAAAGTGGAAATCTTGGCGATATAGATAGTGTCAGGGCCTGAAATGGATGTTCCTGAAATAAAAGTTAGTGAGATGAAAGTTCCTGATAATTTAGGTGTAACCGAATATCAAGCAGCTTGGATAAACATAGTAATGCTTGCGAGAATAAAAACTGGGTAAAATAGGAACAGGATTAAGTAGCGGGAGGGTATTTTGGGGTATATTTGAAATCTATATGCTTTTATTTATAAGGATTGCAGAGAATTATTCGGTTGTACCTTCGCATTTTCTTCGACCGTACTTAACACTCTTTCGAGTTCACAGTTACCTTAAATTAAAGATATGTAATAACAACAGTACAATACAATGAATGCACAACTTTATAGCGATATGACACCAGAGGGCAGGGCAGCCATAGCCTTTGAAGCTCTCACCCTAGACGATAGCGAGACCGCACAGCTTATTGAGGCAAGTTTTAACAATCAACAGGACGCATGGTGTCTTTATGCCGACCGACTCACTCATCTCAATATTTTGATG
>DFWO01000100.1:14157-14429 GCA_002380945.1 Methylococcaceae bacterium UBA4132
CTCACTCATCTCAATATTTTGATGCTTAGCTTGACGGGTGTGTATTGGAAACTCTCCTCCACCCATGATTTTAGAAGTGCATGGGCAACTCAAGAAGTAATTAGAGCAGTGTGTGAACAAGCAGGTATTAATATCACGCTAATTTTTGAATGCAATGACATCGAACCACTCCCCGCCCCCATTCAATACGATGCCGATTGGCTACACGAACTCAAGCAAGATTTTATTGCTAGATTGTGAGTATGTTAGCGTAAGAACCTGTTCAACATCTC
>DFWO01000102.1 GCA_002380945.1 Methylococcaceae bacterium UBA4132
CTCTGTCAATGCGTAACTTCTACCATTATAGATAACCTTCCAAAAAGTTTTACTATTGTAGCTATCTTACCTATAATCTCTATGTCAGTTTTTAATTTTAGAGAAATAGGCTCATGAAAACGTTACCCTCTCGTGAAGTACAGAATAACTTTGGACAAGTTGCTAATATGGTTATTGGTGGGGAAGAAGTGATTGTGACCCAATATAACCGTCCTACTTTAATGATTGTTTCTTATGAAATAGGCAAGGAGGCGATGAGGCTGTACCGAGCCGAGCAAATGATCCGCTTCATGCAAAGCATGGAGACGAATAAGGAAGCGGAAGAACTTACGATGGAAGACATTAACCGTCTTGTTCATGAACTCAGATAATAAACGCCTCATCTTTGATACCAGCACCCTGATTGGGGCAATACTCAAGCCTCAGTCATTGCCTGCCAAGGTGTATTATCACGGAGCGAGACATCACCTCCTCATTGCCTCAAGTGAAACCTTACGGGAGATTATCGAAGTCATTCAACGGGACAAATTCGACCGATTCAGAAACCGAGAAGAGCGAATGACCGCCCTGTCTTACTATCTGAGTTTAGTGGAAATCATCAAGCCGACTATTCTATCTACCGATTGTCGAGACAACAAGGATAATAAGTTTTTATCCCTTGCCTTGTCAGCCCCAGCGGATATGATCGTATCGAGTGACGATGATTTACTGGTACTCAATCCTTATCAGGGAATACAAATTTTAACCGTTAGGCAATATGCCGAAGAAAACGGGTTGGTTTGATTATTTCAGAATGAGTGAGTTGACGACTAAAAGTACAAAAACGTAAGCTAAGGAAAGTGGTTTACCAAACTTATACGTTCAATTATGACAAATCATAATCGCAATCAACTCATCGAGCTAGGTGCTGAGGCATTGGCTGATACCCTTTTAAATCTCTGTCTCACCTCTCCTGAAGATGATGATGTCGTTAAACGCTTATTGGCTACACCTGACCAAAATATTAAACGCTTTAAAACTAAATTAGTCAGTCTTAAACGAGTTTCTTGGAGTGATTCCACCGCGTTTGCTGGACAATTGCAGCAACTATTAAGCGACTTAGACGCAGGTGTTAGAGAACCCCACTTAGGTGTCGAGTTAGTTGGCAAATTTTTCGAGGCGGATGCGGCAATTTTTGACCGCTTTGATGATTCTAATGGCGAGATAGGCGATGTCTTTCGATATGCCGCGGCAAATCTGTTCGTGTCCTTTGCTAGTTGTTGCGAGCATAAACAAAAAATAGCGGAGTTGGTGATTACCTTAAATCGAAAGGATGACTACGGTATCCGTGACTGTTTATTTGAACGTGCCAGTGAATATCTCCCAGAAGTGACACTTCGCACCATGATTCAGCTGCTTTGGTCAATGATTGAAAAAGAAAACGATGATTATCAAAAAAGTCATTGGTACCATGCTATTCAGACATTGGCTAAGCAATTGAAAGACGCACGTTTATTTGAAGAAGCTGCGCTTGCCTCTGGTAGACTTTCTGTCGCCGCATGGCTTGATATAGCTCAGGTTTATCTGGAATGTGGCGAGCCACAGATTGCGTTGTCTCGGTTAGGGAATATTCCCGACACTGAAACCTTTAAGTTTATGGAGCGTAGTCAATTGCTATTAGCCATATACCATCAATTAGGTAATATCGAAGCAGAAACCGACATTGCGTGGCAGATATTTAAAAAGCAACGCACTCAAACCACGCTCACTCAACTACTGGATGTCATTGGTCATGAACAGCTAAACGCTGTCATTGATGATGAGATAGTTATTATTTTTCAAGAACCCAGCTTGTCTTATAATGATGCTAACTTTCTGTTAAGCATGGAACGTATCAACGAGCTTGAGAGCTATCTTTTTCAAAGGATCGAGCAATTAGATGGCAAATTATACAACAGCCTATTACCGTTGGCTGAAGCCTTCGAAAAAAGTGACAAACCATTCATCAGCAGTTTAATTTATCGAACGCTAATTGATGCGATACTCACGAAAGCGCAGTCCAAGTATTATCATCACGGCGTGAAATACCTCAAAAAACTGGATCACTTTGCTCCTTTTGTGTCCGATTGGCAAACGTTTCCATCGCATAGGGCTTATTTTGATTTGCTACAAGAGCAACATAAACGAAAATCCGCTTTCTGGTCTAAGTATTGATTACTCAGATAACGATAAAACCAGCGTGTTTCAACGCGCGAGTCTATCCTCACTTAACAAAAACAATAGAACATAAGGATTAATAATGGCTTTAATCTCATTGCGTCAACTGTTGGATTATGCCGCTGAGCATAGTTTTGCCGTGCCTGCATTCAATATCAGTAACATGGAACAAGTGCAGGCGATTATGCAAGCAGCGGATGCCTGTGATAGCCCCGTTATTATGCAAGGTTCGGCAGGCGCGAATCGGTATGCTGGCGCGGTGTTTTTACGGCATTTGATTTTGGCAGCCATTGAACAATATCCGCATATTCCTGTTGTCATGCACAGAGATCATGCACCGACACCCGCCCTGTGCGCCCAAGCAATTCAATCGGGTTTTAGCTCTGTGATGATGGATGCTTCTTTACACGAAGACATGAAAACGCCTGCTTCTTTTGATTATAACGTCGATGTCACGCGCACTGTGGTCAAAATGGCGCACGCCTGTGGCGTATCGGTTGAAGGCGAAATTGGTTGCCTCGGTTCATTAGAACATCCGCAAACAACCAATCACAGCAGCCTATTAACCGATCCCGATGAAGCGGTTGAATTTGTCAAACAAACCAACATTGATGCGCTCGCGGTGGCTATTGGCACCAGTCATGGTGCGTATAAATTCAGCAAGCCGCCAACAGGCGAAGTGTTAGTCATTAGCCGCTTAAAAGCCTTGCAACAACGCCTGCCTAATACCCATTTTGTAATGCACGGCTCCAGTTCTATCCCGCAAGAGTGGTTAAAAATCATCAACGAATACGGCGGTGAAATTCCCGAAACCTATGGTGTACCTATTGCCGAAATCGTAGAAGGCATCAAATATGGTGTTCGCAAAGTCAACATTGATACCGACCTAAGAATGGCTTCGACAGGCGCAATGCGAAGATTTCTAGCCCTGCCAGAAAACGCCTCAGAGTTAGACGCACGCAAAACCTATAAAGCCGCTAGAGATGCAATGCAAACCCTTTGTCAAATACGTTACCAAACCTTTGGTTCGGCTGGACACGCCATTAAAATTAAAGCCATTCCGTTAGCTGAAATGGCTAAACGTTATTGCTAGCGTCAAACCAAGACAGTATTGAGCAAACATGAATTGTTTCGTATAAGTAACAAAATACCCTTTTGTTACTTAGTAAGCGGTTGATTTGATTGAATACACCATCAAACTGCGCTACGCTATGTAACATAACTCTACAATAACAACAAAACAATACATTTCATCGAAGAACGTGCCAAGAAAAAAGAACTGGGATTGGACAAATATTAACCATGTAATTATTAAAATAAATCTGAATGTGTACCTGTTAATTCCAGATACAGCGAACCGTTTGGCTGATCAGCGTTAGCCTCTTTTTTGTAATAAATAAGAAGCCAATCGGATTCAATGTGCAAATCTCGAAACCCTGCAAAATTATTTGTGAGTGCATGGTCTTTGTAAGAGGCTGGAATAGGCAAGTCATTAGCAAGTATATTGATAGCCTTCTTTATTTTATCCATATCCTTACCTCTAGCCTGCATGAGCTTGAGCTGTTTTTTAAACACATTTTTATAGATGACTTCACGCATTAAATTTCAAGGTCAGAAAATAAATCATCAAGATGATTAAACCCTTTTGAATAATCCTTGTTTTCTAGTAGAAGTTTTGCCGTTTTTTCATTAGGTGCGTATTCAACAGCAAAGGGTATGGAGTGGGTTCTACGCACTTGAGTAAAAAATAACTTTACCGCTTGAGCGGGAGTGATTCCAAGTTCTTCAAAAACAGCAAAGGTTTCTTGTTTTTCTTGTTCGTCAATACGAATTTGATAGGTTGCTGAACGAGCCATAGTGAGTATAGTCTCTAAAGTTAAAATTTATATGTACTGACATAGTAATGACAAATAACAGTAAAGCAAATTTATTTAAAAAGTTAAACTGTTGTGTCAACATTATTCAAGACACAAAAGTTAAGCAGCTTTGCGCTTAACCTTT
Organism: Methylococcaceae bacterium UBA4132; assembly: GCA_002380945.1. Lineage (GTDB taxonomy): Bacteria > Pseudomonadota > Gammaproteobacteria > Methylococcales > Methylomonadaceae > UBA4132. The sequence goes on from DFWO01000102.1 coordinate 4,198, forward strand.
GCGGTTGTCGTCTAGTCAATCACTTGATAGCAGCCGATAGACGCTGGCTTTACTCAAACTGTAATTAGACTCAAATCTTTAATTTTTACGCCCTCATCACGCCGCTGTTTTAGCTCTAATACTTGTTCGGGTGTTAGCTTGGCTTTAGCTCCAAATTGAACACCTTTTTCGATCGCTTTTTTTATACCGTCCGATTGGCGTTCTTTACGGATTTGGGTGCAATTAGATTTGGGTGCAATTAAATAAAAGGCAGAAAAGTTTCATAGAAAATTACGGAAAGTCACAGCCGATAAGGCTTAGCACCCATTAGCCACTTCCCAATTTTAGCCACCAAAAACTGGCGTTTTTTGGGAAATTAAAAAGTGGTTCAATGCCACGCCAAACGTAGCATTGCAAAAAATCCTATGAAACAATTTTGTCGTTTGTTTAAACTTACCCATTTTTGCTCAAATCGCTATCTTTTCAGGGATTTTGCTTTAAATGTCAACAGAACCTAGGACAGTTACATTCAAACTAGCGGTGAGGAAAGAATTCCCAATCTTTCACTAAGCATTACCAGTTCAGCAACTGATTTTACTTGTAGTTTTTCCATCAGATGTGCGCGGTGAACTTTGATGGTTTTTTCTACTATGCCGAGTTCTAGGGCGATTTGTTTGTTTTTTTTGCCAGAAATAACGTGGCTCAAAACTTCGCGTTCACGAGGCGTTAGCATTGCAAATCGCTGTTGTAATTCATTCAGTTTGGTGCGCTCTTGTCTAGTCATTTGATTGGTTTCAATGGCATTTTGGATTGCCGAGATTAGATCGCTGTCATTGACAGGTTTGGTGAGAAAGTCAACAGCACCTTGTTTTATTGCCCGCACACTCATCGGTATATCGCCATGACCTGTAAGAAAGATAATTGGCAGTTCGCTATTTTGCGCTGTGAGTATTTGTTGTAGCTCTAAGCCGTTTATTTTGGGCATGGCTACATCTAGCACCAGACAGCCGAGTGTGTTTGGATTATGCTCATCGAGAAACTGTTGTGCTGAAGAAAATATGGCAGTGTTGAATCCTGCTGAACGGAGTAGTCGGGCAACCGCTTTTAATACTGATATATCGTCATCAACAATGGAAACGGTGGGTATTGAGGCGTTCATGTCGTTTCTCCATAATAGCTTGGCAAAGTGAAGTAAAAGCTAGCTCCACCACCATTGTTATTTTCAGCCCAGAGTTGTCCTTTATGGGCATCAATAATCGTACGACAAATAGCAAGTCCTAGTCCCATGCCTTGCGCTTTAGTGGTAAAAAATCGTTCAAAAATATGTTCCATGTCATCCTTTTTTATACCCGTTCCATAATCTTTGACTGCCACTTGAGTTGCAGTTCCAGTCCATTGTGTGTGAATGTGAATTTGACGATGTTCAATACAATCAGTATCGCTAACAGCGTCACACGCATTCATAATTAAATTGAGTAATACTTGTTGAAGTAGCACGTTATCAGCAGTGACTAAAGGAATATCGCTGCTAAGGTCACTGTTTACGGTAACGCCTCGATGTTTTAAATCGCTGTTTACTAATTTCAATACATCCAACACAACATAATTGACATTGAGTGGTCGAAATTGTATGTCGGCATTTTTAAGAATCAGCCGTAAACGCTGAATGATGTCTGCCGCACGCTTATCTTCATCAACAATATCTTGGAGAATGTCGTGTACTTCATCAAGATGATTGTTTTCGCTAGTCAAAAAGCGTTGTGCCGCCTGTGCATTACTGAGAATAGCGGCGAGCGGTTGATTTAATTCATGTGCTAATGCACCAGACAGTTCGCCTAACACCGTTACACGGGATAGATGCGTTAGGGCGTTGCGTTGCTTTTGCATATCCAAATCCGCTTGTTTACGTTTGGTAATATCAATTGAAACGCCGATTATTCGCAAGGGTTGCTGGTGATGGTTATACTCAATACGACTACGCACAGCCAGCCAGCGTATTTGATTATCTGGTAATATCACACGGTATTCGCCTTCGTAGTTATCACAGCCTGCTAGCAATGTAGTGATTGTCAAGCGGGTGGGTTCACAATCTTCGTGATGTAGCGTTTTTAAAACTCGCTCGAAATCAATCCGCTCTGTTTTGTTAATGCCGTAAAGAACCCTTGCTTGGTCGGTACACCAAATGTGGTCATGGACAATATCCCACTCCCATAAACCTAATTCGGCAGCAGTCATTGCAAGTTCCATCCGTTGTTCGCTTCTGCGTAACTCGTTCTCGCTGATTTGCAGGCTTTGAGCAAGCTTAGCCGAACGTATCACATCGTAGCTAAGCTCATGAGACATGACAAACAGCGTGGGCATAAAAGAAATACTGGCTAAATAGGGCGAATGAATAAGCCCTACATTCACTAACACTGCCTGACCTACCGAGACCAACAGGAAAAAAGCGATACAACTGAAAATGACAGCACGACGACGCGCTGTATCAGTGCCTTGATGCCACAGCGTTATTGAGGCATCTATCATAAATACCAGCAAAGCCAACATACTAACAGGTCCTAAGATATACCAAGGATTAAGCACACCTTGAGCAATAGTAATCGTCTCACCGCCTAAAATAGCCACTTGTTTGAGGCTAGTGATTTCTGAGAAAAATAGATTCTGTCCTGTAGTGAAGTCAAGAATCAATGCGCATACTCGCAAAATGCACACCATATAAGCTAGCCATAAACGTCCTGTATTGAAACAACGCACATAGCAAATTATCGCTACCCAGATTGTCAGCAGGGGAACTTGAACCCAGCGTAGTAAAAATACCACCTCATTGAGGCTGACAGAACGCATAACGATTAATTCCATACCGTTAATAAACGCTACGCTGATAGCTGTTATGGAAAAAAATAAATGCGCCCGCTGCTGTTTTTGCTTAAACCAGACAATAAGGTGTAACAGTGCTAAGGTTAGAATCGACGATGCTATCATCGGCCATACGATATTAATCCAATTCATCTAATTGTTTACAGATTGATATACCTATTAACGTGACTAAAGTCGCTCCCACTTTTTATAATCAATTTATATTGCTCCAGCTATAACACCGATTTCACCAAGAATCCATCCATACGTTTTTGAAGTTTTGGGCTGTTAGTCTAGGTCTAAAGTCCAATAGTTTAATCGTTTAAACTTCTGCTATTGTAGAAATTATATAAGCAATTCACTTTTGAAGTGACTATTGGCATTAACTTTAAAAATTATATGAAGAAATGTAATAAATTGTGAGTTTTGAATAGGCTCTCATGAGCGTGGATGGACAACGCTTTTTGTCCACAAAAGTCAACTAAGAGGTATTACCATGATTCCGACACACTGGCGGCAACGCCTGCTTCATCCCGTCGCACTCGCCTTGAGTGCGTGCATGATGGTTTCAGCCGCACACGCGGCAGAGACTAAAAAACCCAACATCGTTATTATTTGGGGTGATGATATTGGACAGTCCAATGTCAGTGCGTATTCCAAAGGCATGATGGGGTATAAAACACCAAACATTGACCGTGTTGCCAATGAAGGGGTTATTTTTACTGATTACTACGCTGAGCAGAGTTGTACGGCGGGTCGTTCCGCTTTTATTACGGGTCAAAGCGTATTCCGTACTGGACTGAGCAAAGTAGGTCTACCAGGTGCCGATGTCGGACTTAAAAAAGAAGATGTCACCATTGCCGCGTTGCTGAAAGCCCAAGGTTATGCGACAGGACAATTCGGTAAAAATCACTTGGGCGATAAAGACGAATATTTGCCTACCATGCACGGTTTCGATGAATTCTACGGTAATCTCTATCATTTGAACGCTGAAGAAGAACCTGAATTACCCGATTATCCAAAAGACCCAGAGTTCCACAAAAAATTTGGTCCGCGTGGTGTCCTGCATACTTGGGCTAATCCAGATGGGACACAAAAAATTGAAGACACGGGTCCTCTAACCAAAAAGCGTATGGAGACGATTGATGACGATACTGCCGCCCGCGCTGCTGAGTTCATGGAAAAACAAGTCAAGGCTAACAAGCCGTTGTTCTTGTGGGTAAATTTCACGCATATGCACTTTCGTACCCATACTAAACCTGAAAACGTAGGTCAGGCGGGACGTTGGCAAAGTTATTATCACGATGCGATGATAGATCATGATAAAAATGTCGGTACGGTACTTGATAAAATTGATTCTCTGGGTATCGCTGACAACACCATTGTCATGTACAGCACCGACAACGGTCCGCACATGAACTCTTGGCCCGATGCGGGGATGACTCCATTCCGTAGCGAGAAGAACACTAACTGGGAGGGTGCTTACCGCGTTCCTGCAATGGTACGCTGGCCAGGTCATATCAAACCTAACACGGTATCCAATGACATCGTTTCACATTTGGACTGGGCTCCAACCTTATTAGCCGCTGCGGGTGTGCCTGATATTAAGGAGCAATTGCTCAAGGGCTACAAAGCGGGTAAAACCACCTACAAAGTGCATCTGGATGGTTACAATCAGCTTCCTTATTTGACAGGGCAAGCACCTAAAAGCCCACGCGAAGAGTTCTTCTATTTCTCCGATGATGGCGACTTGACGGCTTTGCGTTACGACAACTGGAAAGTGGTATTTGCTCAACAACGTGCAGAGGGTACTTTGGCTATATGGGGCGAACCGTTTGTGAGAACGCGCATTCCTTGGCTCTACAATCTGCGCACTGACCCTTACGAGAAAGCCAGTATCACGTCCAATACTTATTGGGATTGGTATTTGGATCATGTCTTCTTGCTAACGCCAGCGCAAAAGTATGTTGGTGAGTTCCTGACAACCTTCAAGGAATTCCCTCCACGTCAAAAGGCAGCAAGTTTTAGTATTGACCAAGTACTGGAACAATTGCAAACGCCGCCAAATAAGTAATATTTAATTTACTAGCCGCACTTGCCGTTAATCGGCAGGTGCGGTTTTTTCGTTTCTCTGTGTCACATTACTGCCCACAGTTAAGCCGTTCGTTTCTAGTGGAAAGAAAAATTCTGCCTATCCGACTTTCATATTACAAGGAAAATTTTATGCCATTTACAATGAAAAGTTTCGTTTTCTGGTCTGGCGTTTATAACGCAGGTCTCGCTGTTTTCCTGTTATTTCCACCCCTGTATCGAGGCGTGGGTATGAACATCTGCAATCCTGTTTGGGGATGGTTAATCGCTGGATTTTTAGCGTTTACCAGTGCAGTATTAATTTTAGCGTCTCGCGACTTACGCCGCCGCGCTGCGTTTGTCTATTGGGAATCGCTACTACGCTATATCGCCGCACTGGTGCTTATTCCCGCAGGACTGTTCGGCGATGTGGGGCTGATTGTCGTACCGTTGGGTTTGGGTGATCTGGCTATTGGTTTAGTGTATATGTTTGGTTTACCCAAAGAATTGGGTGTTTCTCATCTTACCTTGCTTTGTGATGCTGTTGATTGAAGCGAGTTACATTTCTAAAAATAATAAAAAGCTACTATGAATACATTTTCCCTTACCCGAATACTGTCTTGCTGCACATTGTTGGTTTATTTGTCGTTGGCAACAGTGGCAATGGCTAAATCTACCGATCCGTTACCCTCTTGGAATAATGGTGCGACTAAATCGGCTATTGTGCAGTTTGTTAAAAATATCACTAAAAAAGGCGGTGTGGATTTTGTGTCACCTGCTGAACGGATTGCGACTTTCGATAACGATGGCACGTTGTGGTGTGAGCAGCCAATGTATGTGCAACTGGCTTTTGCTCTTGACCGTGTAAAAGCAGAAGCACCCAAGCATCCTGAATGGAAAGAGACAGAACCTTTTAAATCCGTGCTGGCTAATGATATGAAAGGCGTTATGGCAAGCGGTGAGAAAGGCTTGGCTGAAATGATTATGGCAACACACGCGGGTATGAGTGTTGAGGAATTCAATCAAATTGCCAAATACTGGCTGACGATGTCTAAGGATTCGAGATTTGATCGCTCTTATACTGAGCTGGTTTATCAACCCATGCTGGAACTGTTGAATTATCTTCGTGCTAATGGCTTTAAAACCTACATTGTTTCAGGTGGTGGTGTTGAGTTTATGCGTCCGTGGACTGAAAAAGTCTATGGTATTCCACCCGAACAGATGATCGGCAGCAGTATTAAAACCAAATATGAAGTAGTTGATGGCAAACCTGTGTTAATACG
>DFWO01000126.1:0-402 GCA_002380945.1 Methylococcaceae bacterium UBA4132
GGAGATGTTGAACAGGTTCTTAAGCTACTTGATGCACACCACGAAATTATCATTGAACATAATGGTGATGAATATCGTCTGCGTATCACCAGTAAAGACAAGCTAATTTTGACTAAGTAACATTAATATCGTCTTGAAGTCCAAAAAATCACAGCCAACACTATCTAAAAACTCTGTAAACGGCATTGTTACCCTAGCATAGATTGGATAAGGTAAGAGCTTTACAAGCGGAAAAAGAAATGCCAAGCTGCGCAAAGTGTCAAGACGGAAACTGTAGAAAAGATGGATACATGAAAGGCAAACAAGGTTATCACTGTAAGACTTGCGGTTACAGACATACAGTTGCCAACAGAGGGTATAGAGAAGAGACGAAGAGAAAAGCGTTGAAGCTGTATTTAGAAG
>DFWO01000126.1:601-20740 GCA_002380945.1 Methylococcaceae bacterium UBA4132
AAGCGTTGAAGCTGTATTTAGAAGGTTTAGGGTTTAGGTCTATAGGGCGGATACTGAATTGCTCACAGGTTGCGGTGTATAGGTGGATAAAGCAGTATGGAGAAAAGGCACAGCTTCATATAGCAGCGACAGAACTTGATGTCGTTAAGATGGATGAGATGCACTCGTATATTGGCTCAAAAAAAAGCCTGTTGGATATGGATAGCCGTTGACCGATTTGGCAAACGCTTTTTGAGTGTTGTCGTTGGCTCACGCGACACGGACACTGGACAATGTGTTTAGGAAGACGTAGCTCATCACGACATTAACCAAGTGATGACCGATGATTGGCAACCCTATCGAGCCTTTTTGCCTGCCAAGATTCATACTCAATCCAAAGCGCAAACCTTCACTGTCGAGGGCTATAACAGTTTGTTCAGACATTTTTTAGCGAGATTACGACGCAAGTCCAGATGTTACTCTAACTCTATGAAAATGTTGCTCTATTCCGTTAAACTCTTGATGCTTCAATGGAATAGAAATTTGGAACCTATTTTTAATTAACAATGCCAGCTATATATTGATTGGGTTAGAAAACAATAGACTGGGACGTGCTTGCGACTCCCAGCATTGTAGAGACGTTGCCATGCAAGGTCTATCACTCCAGCATTAACACACTCAATTCAATATGACTTTCGACTTCCAATCTGAAAAAACCACGACTACAAACACCAGCAAACCATTACCTGTCAAACCTTTGGGTGGTTATTTATTTCTGCCCAAACGCTGGGCGCGGGGTACATTTTTGAAATGTTTTGATGACGGTTTTCGCCTTGCAAGCCATCGTATAGTCATCTGAAACTACACAACCAGCATTAACGACAAGTAAGCTGATTGTGCTATACAATGGGAATTCTTAAACTTAACAGAGAATTCATCATGGTCGATTACCCAGAAAAAACTTGTTCAATCGAGCGTTTAGTTACTCACCCAAAATTAGTTGCTTCCGCGCTTGCGGGTACCAAAACCCAACAGCGGCGTGATGGTCTTTATGCTTATCCCAACGAAACCTTTGAATTAGAAGGCGTGAGTTTTGTTGTCACGAATGTAACTCGCCAACGTTTAGGAGATATGACCGATGCCGATGCGCAAGCAGAAGGCTATCCTAATTTAGCTATGTATAAAGACATTATATTAAGAATGCACGCGGGTATGACATGGAATGATGATGGTTTAGCATGGGTACATAGCTTTGCCATAGCCTCTAAATAAATAATAACTAACCATTGAGGAGATATTTGTGTCTTTATTAGAATCATTCACTAAAAGAAAAATTCTAACTGCGGCGATTAACCAGACCACAACCGCGCGGGTAAGCGAAGGAAAAGTTGCTGATTCATTGTATAAAGGAGCGTATCAAGATTATGCTGAAGTATTAATCGGCGACCCACTACGCTCTGAAACTTTATACAACTGGGGCTTTGCTTTATTACACCAAGCCAAAACTAAGGCTGGTGATGAAGCTATTAGGCTTTATGATGAAGCGATTGCGAAATTTTCTTTTTGTTTGTTGCTTAACCCGTCCTATTTGGGTGCGGCAATTAATGGCGGTGTTGCCTATATGGATTTGGCAAGACTAAAAGCCGTTGATAGTCATGACGAGTTATATGAACAGGCAAAAAGTTACTTTGAACAAGCCAATGCTATTCAAGCGGGATCAGCCTCTTATAATCTTGCCTGTATTTATGGTCTACGCGATGAAAGACAAGCCTGTTTAGATGCCTTAGAAAACGCCAAAAGCAAAGGCTACTTACCAGAAGCCGAAGAAATTATGGCAGACCCTGACCTTGATATAGCTAAGACTCAACCGTGGTTTGCCATATTTATGGCAACCTTAGCCGAAACTGATGATGCTGAAAATGTCGAACTTATTAGTGAAACGGGTGAACAACCTGCAACAGAAGCAGAAGAAACAGAGCCAGTGCAAGAAGAGACTGAACGTGTAGCTGAGTCTGAAGAAAGTATTGCAAAAATCGACTAAATCATTTTTCCATGAAGAACACAAAAAGCACGAAAAATAAGTACTGCGCAACATACTGTTCGTGCTTTTCGTGGAAAATTATGAAAAACCCAACAGCTCATCTTCTTTCTGTTTTTTCACCCACAGCGCGAAAATAATCACTGCCCAGCCGCGCACTGCCACTTCGATATTCAAACATAAAGACAGAAACCAACCTGCTGTTGATGGCCAACCCATCCAAATCATAAACCCCATAACAATGGATAGAAAACCGCCAATAGAAGACAGCGCGGCACGCGGCAGTTGCAAGGCATAAATCAGCGTTACACGCACAACGCCACGCACAATAAGATAATTGGCAATCATCATACTAAAGCGGGCAGGTTCATCGGCAACACTTAAAATAATCAATGCACCGATTACCGTATCCAGTACGCCGACTTGCAGGTTTTGCAAAAAATCGCGGGTTTCTTTGGCAAAAAAGGCATCGAGACATTCCACCAATCCCAACGCTAAAATCACCATGCCACTGGCAGGCAACCAAGATAACTCTCTTGCCGATAAAATAATCACATTAGGACGTACTGTACAGACTAGCACCAGCCCCATGCCTATTAACATGATGACAACACCTTGTGCTACTAAGGGTCGCCAATCCATTTCAAAACGCTCAGAGCGAAAAAAGTTTTTAAAAGGCTTCATATTGCTGTTTTTTATAAGGTATTGAATTACTGTGTGTATTATGGATACACAATCATAACACTATGCACCCGATGAATAACACGCTGCTAATAAAGTTTTCACTTTATCCAATCCTAATTGTCGTGTTAATGCAATATTACGTTGTGGAATATTTTCCACATCAGGGTAGCTACTGACTGCTCGTTCAATACTGGTCTCGCGCAACAGATGCAGCATCGGATACGGTGAGCGGTTAGTATAATTCGCAGGGTCGTCTAAGCTCGCACCGTCAAAACAATACTCAGGATGAAAACTTGCCAGTTGATAAACGCCTTCATAACCTTGGTCAATTAACAATTCTTCTGTCAATGCCAAAAAATCCAGATAATCATCAAATACTTGAAAGGCATTCGCATAAATCAGTAACGTAGTTTCAATATCCGACTCGCTATCGAGTCGCGCACATTCTTGCATCAAGTTCATTAAACACGCTTCCATATCGGTATTCTGGTCAACGTTAAAACGAATGCTACCGCGTTCTTGCTCGCGTTTTGCGAAGGGGCAGATATTATGAGCAATAATAATCGAGCTTAACCACGTTTGCGTGGCGGTGATGTAGGGATTAGTGTTCATAACTGGCTTACTCCAAGGCGAGGATAAAATCCCATTGCACTTTACTGACAGGCATAATAGACAAACGATTGCCGTTTTTTACTAGCGTAAAATCGGCTAACTCTGTTTTAAGTTTGAGTTCTTTTAAAGTGATAGTCCGCGCTAATCGTCTGACATATTTCACATCAACTCGCATCCAGCGTGGTTTAGTCGCATCACTTTTTGGGTCAAAATGTTTATCGTTAGGATCAAACGCGGATGAGTCAGGATAGCCTTCTTTCACCACTTCCATAATGCCCACGATACCCGCCTCCGCACAGTTAGAATGATAAAAAAATACTAAATCGCCCAACTTCATATCATCACGCATCATATTCCGCGCTTGATAATTACGCACACCATCCCACGGTTCGATTTGATTAGGTCGTCGCATTAAATCGTCAATACTAAAGGTATCGGGTTCGGATTTCATTAGCCAGTAGTTCATTGTGTATTCCTTTTTGTTTCGGTTTGCGCTACTTTATCACGCAAATGAAATATTAAAGTGGACTGGTGATAACCAACCCAACGAAACGCGAGGCTGTGTTGGTTTATAGAGCCACATACCGCGCAATACGGCTATCGCCTATTGCGCCTTACCAGTTTTTCTTAAGTAACACCTGAATACCTTTGCATTTATGATTTTCATGCCGTTATAAAATAGATGAATATCTATATGAATAATGTTCATTTACTACGCCCTAATTTAATGAAGTAATGTATTGACTGTTTATTATTTTAATTAGGAGCGAGTTATGAAAATCGTAAATAAAATTATGGCTGTTTTATCACTTTGTACTTTCGAAGCGATTGCGGATACAGGATCAAACTTCGATGTGCTTGCCAGTCTGGATTCAGGGCCCGGCAATGTAACCGTTATGGATAATGGTCGCATTATAATGAGTATGCACCAATTTTATAATCCGCAATACACAGTGGTTGAGTATAAAAATAATGCACTGACCCCATTTCCAAATGCCGTCTTAGCCGCCGCAGATTCAACTGCTGAATTTAAACTCGATTCGGTACTGGGGATAAGAGCCGATGCCAACGGTATTGTCTGGATGTTGGATAATGGTATGCGTAGCGGTGTAACACCGAAATTGGTGGGCTGGGATACTAAAGCGAATCATCTACACAAGGTTATCTATTTGCCGAATCCGATAACACCAAAAGATACCTTTGTTAACGATTTTTCGGTCGATCTTCGTCACAATCATATTTTTATCAGTGACCCCGCAGGCGGACATAATGCAGCGTTAATTGTTGTCAATTTAAACAATGGTAAAGCGCGTCGCGTTTTGCAAGGACATCATAGCGTTATTCCAGAAAATGTTGATTTAGCAGTAGACAATATACCAATTCAAATCAAAGACGATTCAGGCAAGCTGATACGTCCGCATATTGGTGTTAATCCAATTACCGAAGACTTGAATAACGAATGGGTTTATTTTGGAGCGATGCACGGACAGAGCCTTTACCGAATAAAAGCGAGCGATTTAATTAATGAGGCATTAGAGGCTAAGGATTTGTCGGAACGAGTGCAACGCTACAGTGCTAAGCCGATTTCAGACGGTATCAGTATCGACAAAGATAATAATATTTACTTGGGCGAATTAGCGGCAAATGCCATTGGCGTTATTACTGCCGACAAAACTTATCGACAACTTGCTCAATGCCCTAAACTGTCTTGGGTGGACTCATTCAGTTTCGGGTCAAATGGGCAATTGTATGCGGTAGTCAATCGACTTCATCAATCGGCAACGCTTAACGGGGGCGTAGCCAAATCAAAACCACCGTATTATTTATTGCAGGTTAAGCCCTTATCCGCAGGTTTATCGGGCAGATAACTTAACGCGCATTGCTATCAATTTTCTGACCTATCGCAATGATTCTATCTCGTAGCCAACGATGTGCTTTATCCTTCTCACGCAGTGGATGCCAAATCATCACCAGCTTATAAGTAGGTAATTCGATAGGGACTGGAAATATTGTTAGCTCAGAGAATTTTTTAAACTCTGCGGCGATACGATGGGGTAGGGATAAAATCATGTCGGTTTTGGAAACAATCAAAGGCGCAGAAAGAAAATGCGGCACGATCAGTTGAACTCTTCTTTCTAGTCCCTGTTCCATCAGTTTTTGGTCGATTAAGCCTTGGTGGCTGCCTGTGCGAGAAATCAGCATGTGTGCAGCTGTTAGATAATCATTCAGTGAAGGAGCTTTATTTATCAACGGATGATTTTGTCTGACCACGCAAGCCATTTGATCGTTGAATAAAAATTCACAGTTTAAGTGGGCGGGTGGATTGAGTACCGATTCAAAACCAAGCACGACATCCAAGTTACCGTTCTCTAATTGTGTTGCGGGAAACGATGACTCGGTACGTTTGACATGAAGATTGATATTGGGTGCCATTTGCTCGATTAGTCTGGATAATTCGGGCAATAACAAAAACTCCATGTAATCAGTGGCGGCAATCACAAAACGCCGCTGACTCGTTTTTGCCTCAAATTCCATTGGCGGCTGAATTAGCCGCTCCATTTCTGCCAACACAACCCTAATCGGTTCTATTAAGGCTAATGCCCTTTCCGTTGGTTTCATGCCACTAGGCGTTTTGACCAGCAAAGGATCATCAAGTTGTTGACGCAATCTAGTCAAAATATGACTCATCGCCGATTGGGTGAGGAACATTTTTTCAGCAGCACGAGTTACGTTCAACTCACTCATCAGCACATCAAATGCCACCAATAAATTCAAATCAAAGGTTCTTAAATTAAGCATTAGGGTATTTTCGATAGCCGTTAAGTTGACATTAGGGTAGTGATTAAACAGATAGATTGATTATGTATTGTTTCAATAAGGGCATGAAATTTAATCATTTAACAAAGCTTCTTTCTCAGCTTAATGTATTACTCAGGCGTATTGTTAAGTTTAAGTTGAGCCAGTCCCCTCAATGGCTGTTCAGTAAGATTCACCATACGCTGACCTACACAGAATAACAACATTGAGTATTCACAATGAAACTATTTGGGAGACGCTAACATGTCTGCAAACTTAAAAAAACAATTTTTTCAACCCTATACTGGAGAAAAAGCACGCATCAGCCGTGCTTATGATTATCTCATTTTGGTATTGGCGTTATTTTTATTTATCGGCTCTTTTCATCTGCATTTCGCGCTGACTGTTGGTGATTGGGATTTCTGGATAGATTGGAAAGATCGGCAATGGTGGCCATTGGTAACACCCCTGATGGGGATTACCTTTCCAGCGGCCGTGCAAATGGTGATGTGGGAAAAATTTCGGTTACCGCTGGGTGCGACTTTATGTGTAGCGGCTTTATCAATAGGAACGTGGATTGCTCGCATATTCGCCTATCACTACTGGAATTTTTTCCCCATTAATATGGTACTCCCATCGACCATGTTACCTAGCGCACTGGTCTTGGATGTCATTTTAATGTTGAGCAATAGCCTGACGGTGACCGCAATATTGGGCGGGAGTGCTTTTGCATTGCTGTTTTATCCCAGTAACTGGCCGATTATCGGAATGTTTCATGAGCCTGTTCAATACGCTAACGGGCAATTGACAGTGGCTGATTTATTCGGCTTTCAGTACATACGGACAGGTATGCCCGAATATTTACGAATCATAGAAAGAGGAACATTGCGTACCTACGGTCAATATGCAACACCACTATCGGCGTTTTGTTCGGCTCTGTTATGCACTTTGATGTATACCTTATGGTGGTATATCGGAAAGTGGTTTGCAACGGTTCGTTATCTTACCAAAATCTAAAGGAGACGAGGCATGAAAACATTATTCATAAAATTCATGGTGTTGCTGAGTCTAGCTCTTTCATTGAATACGCAAACTGCTAATGCACATGGCGAAAAAGCCTTAGAACCGTTTATCAGAATGCGCACTATTCAATGGTATGACGTGCAATGGTCTACACAAAAATTTGCGGTCAATGAAGAAATCATCGTTAGCGGTAAATTTCATGTGGCCGAAGATTGGCCCGTCAGTGTGCCAAAACCTGATGCTGCTTTTTTGAACATATCGACACCAGGACCTGTATTAATTAGAACCGAACGCTATTTGAACGGTAAGCCTTATACCAATTCAGTAGCCTTGCAACCAGGTGGGGATTACAGCTTTAAGATTGTTCTGAAAGGACGTTTACCAGGACGTTATCATATCCATCCATTTTTTAATTTGAAAGATGCTGGACAGGTAATGGGACCTGGCGTATGGCTTGAAATAGCAGGGAATGCAGACGATTTTCGCAACGAAGTCAAAACCATTAATGGTGAAGTCATCGATATGGAAACCTATGGACTGAGTAATGGCATATTCTGGCATATCTTTTGGGGAGCGTTAGCGGCGGGCTGGTTGCTCTGGTGGGTACGGCGACCCTTATTCATTGCCCGTTACCGTATGTTACAAGCAGGTTTGGAAGATGAACTGGTCACAAAACAGGATAAGCTTATCGGAAAAGTAATCTTGATTGGCGTGCCTTTATTAGTGCTGGGGGCTAACTGGATGACGATAAATCAATATCCCAAAGCTATTCCATTGCAAGCCTCGCTCGATCAGATATTACCACTATCAGCGCAAGTCAATGCAGGCGTGGTTGAAGTCGATACCTTAAAAGCTGAATATCGAATACCAGAACGAGCCATGACTTTTCTGGTGAAAATCAACAATAAAAGCGATAAGCCCATTCAAATAGGGGAGTTTGCAACCGCCAATGTCCGTTTTCTCAATAAAGCCGTATCCATGCCGATTTCAGATAATACAGACACAATGATAGCACCAGAAGGTTTGAGTGTGGACAACCCTGCACCAATCGAATCTGGGGAAGAACGGACGATGACGATTATCGCCAAAGATGCGTTATGGGAATCTGAAAAATTAGATGGGCTTATCCGCGATTCTGATAGTCGTATCGGTGGTTTGCTAGTTTTTTATGATAGCTCAATAGGCGAGCGTTTTATATCCAGTATCACCGCGCCAGTGATTCCTAAATTTAATTAATTCCAAAGAGGATAAGATTATGGCTACAACATCTGAGCAATTACCTTCATTGCTAACAAATGACAGCAAAGTACCTTGGTATTTAGAGGATTTACCAAAATATCTTAAAGGCTTTGGGATTCTAACCGTCATCTATATCAGTTTGCGTTTGTATCAAGGCGAATTTGCTGTATCGACAGGTTTGGATTCCTCTGAGCCTGCATTTGAAACTTACTGGATGCGACTTTTCAATATTGAATTAGTTGTCATCACCCTTTTTGTTACTGGAATGTGGGGCTATTTATGGGTTTCGCGTGATCGTAATTTGGACAAACTGGCACCAAGGGAAGAAATTCGCCGTTATTTTACCCTGACCATGTGGATTAGCATTTACACCTTTGCAGTTTACTGGGCAGGTAGTTACTTCGCTGAGCAGGATAACTCTTGGCATCAGGTCGCCATTCGAGATACGCCTTTTACAGCAAACCATATCATCGAATTCTATTTTAATTTTCCGCTGTATGTGATTTTAGGTGGCTCGGCTTGGCTATACGCTAGAACACGTCTACCGCTCTATGCCAAAGGAATTTCCCTGCCGTTGACGCTAGCGGTTTTTGGGCCGTTTATGATACTGGTTAGTGTAGGCTTTAATGAATGGGGGCATACCTTCTGGTTTAGAGAAGAATTTTTCGCCGCGCCTATTCACTGGGGATTTGTCATTGGTGTGTGGTTTGCATTAGGTGTTGGGGGTATTTTGCTGCAAGGTGTAACGCGATTGATAGAATTACTTGATGAACTTGAAGACAATCCATAATTGTAGATAAGCAGGAGTTGATAACGTTGGTAATGCCAAGAAAACTATGATCTGAAACATTCATGCCATGATAAGAATTAACAATTTTAAAGTACATTATGCTTGGATTGTACTTGGTGTTACCTTTCTCTGCTTATTCATTGCATCCGCCGTCCGCTCTGTTCCTGGTATCATTCTCTTATCCCTAGAGCATGAATTTCATTGGAGTCGCGAAGCAATAACGGGGGCTACATCCGTCAATCTGCTACTGTTTGGGCTTGCGGGTCCTTTCTTAGGCAGATTGATGGATATGTATGGCACAAAAGCAATTGCTCTATTAACGCTGACATTGGTGATTTTAGGTGCGGGTGGCAGCGTTTTTATGAAAGAAATTTGGCAGTTTTATTTGCTTTGGGGAGCCATGGTTGGTCTAGGATCGGGCGGAACTTCAATAGTGATGGGTTCTGCAATTGTCAACCGCTGGTTTCAAAAGCGACGTGGACTCGCTTTGGGCATTTTGGGTGCCGCTTTTTCGTCGGGGCAGTTAATTTTCACGCCTGTATTAATGAACCTTAACATTCACGAAGGCTGGCGAGCGGCAACACTATTCATTGTTTTATTGTTAGCTGTCATCATATTGCCGTTGGTCATACTGTTAATGGCTAGCGATCCTAGCTCAAAAGGTTTGCGACCTTATGGCGCAAACGGTTTTGATTTAAAGCCAGTTCGTCCCGACCCAAATCCAATGCGAATAGCAATGGCTAATCCACAATTCTGGTTACTGGCATTCAGTTTCGGTATTTGCGGTTTTACCACGTCGGGTTTATTTCAGACACACTTGATTCCACATGGTATAGAGCATGGATTCACAGAAATGACGATGGCAACGTCATTAGGCTTAATGGGGGCTACCGATATGTTAGGCACTATTCTGTCTGGCTGGCTATGTGACCGTTTCGGTAAACGCAGACCTTTAGCAATGTATTATTTATTTCGTGGCATTTCATTAATACTACTTCCCTACGTTGAATCTACTGGACAACTGATGGCATTTTCCATTGTTTATGGACTGAATTGGTTATCCACCGTCCCCGCAACCTCTGCACTGACCTCAGATTTATTTGGTAAACAAAATGTTGGGGTCGTCTTTGGATGGATTTGTTTCGCCCATCAAGCTGGCGCAGCATTAGCCACTTATGGTGCTAGCTATCTTCATGGTTTGGCAGGGAATTACACGTTAGCATTTATGACTTCTGGTTTATTTGCAATAGTCGCTACGGGACTTGTACTTAATATTAAGGATTAGCAACGTAGATATTCTGTGTGCTTTTTCTAAAAATTCAGTAACTGGTATCTACCAATAAAAAAATATCAGTAAACATTTCCAATGAAGCAGCTAACTCGTAAGGAGCAATAGGCAATAGCCGTATTGCACCGTATGTGATGTCTTATCATTCGGCGTATTATGCTATCGCTAATATGCCCTACTTTATACCCCACATCAAAAAAACTGGGGGCAGAGTAAAGTTAACTACCCTCCATTATTTTCAATAGTAATATCTCTCAAAATAAACTTATCTCGTTATAACTAAAGATTGCTAGTTCGGATTTCATTAGCCAGTAGTTCATTGCGCTTGCCGCTCCGCTTCTGTTTTTGCCACTTTATCACGCAAATAAACAGGCATAGCCAATTCAACAGGCACGGCTAAACCCTGTTCAAAACCCCGCGCTCCTAACTTAGCAATTAATGCGGCTCTAGGTAGATTATTGGTTTCATAACTCGCTACGCGTCCCACTAATCGCGCCATCAGCACATCGGCATACACACCCCAGCCTGAACCAATACCAACACCTAAACTATCAACAGCGCAATCCACTAAAGAAGCAGGCGTGACGGATTCATTACCAACCAATTCAGCAAAACCTAGCGCGTCACGTTGATACACACCCCAAAAAATTTCCTCCATTCGCGCATCTATTGCGGTAAAGGCAAGCGAACTGTCACTGCGGTCAAAAAATTCCTGTGCCATAGCAGCTAAGGTTGACACGCACACGACAGGTAAATCAGCCCCCAACGCAATACCTTGAATTACGCCTGTTGCAATGCGTATGCCTGTAAATGAACCTGGCCCGCAACCAAACGCCAATGCGTCTAACTCGGTTGGTTTTAATCCAGCCTCGTACATTAATTCATCTATCATCGGCAAAATCAGTTTGGTGTGATGTTTAGGAGCGAGTTCAAAGCGTTCGCTAATAACGCCGTCTATATATAACGCGGCGGAACACGCCTCAGTTGCCGTTTCTACAGCTAATAATTTCATGCTTGTCTCTCTGATTGGAAAAATGCCTGTACATCGGCAATATCGCGGGTGCGGCGCATCGGCGGCACACTGTCTAAAAAAATCTGCCCGTAAGCTTTTTTTAACAAACGGGGATCACACACCATGAGTACGCCGCGATCTTCGACATCACGAATCAAGCGTCCAACGCCTTGGCGCAAAGCAATCACAGCGGTGGGGACTTGATAATCCATAAAAGCATTTTTGCCTTGTTGGGTCATGGCATTCAAACGGGCTTTTAAAACGGGATGGTAAGGTGAGGCAAACGGTAGTTTATCAATAATCACGCACGATAAGGCTTCACCGCGCACATCCACGCCTTCCCAAAAACTCGCTGTACCCAATAACACCGCGTTACCCGCTTTTTCAAATTGTTCCAGCAATCGGTTTTTCGACACCGTTCCCTGTACCAACAACGGATAATCCAATTTATCTTCCAGCAATTCGGCGGCTTGTTTCAAGGCGCGGTGGCTAGTGAACAAAAAAAACGCCCGTCCGCGACTGGCTTGCAAGACAGGCACGGCAAAATCTACGAGGCGGGGAATACAATCAAAATCATTGGGTTGTGGCAAATTTTTTGGATGATAAAACAAGGCTTGTTTGGCAAAATCAAACGGGCTTTCCCAGCTTTCGCTGAGTGCATTACTTAGCCCTAAATTATCGGAAAAATGCTCAAAACGATTGGCAACGCTGAGTGTGGCAGAGGTAAAAATCCACGTTGCTGAATGCTGCTGCATAAAGCCCTGAAATTCACTGGCGATATTCAGCGGTGTGCGATTAAACGTGAAGGTTCTTTTGTGGGTTTCATACCAGCGTATCCATTTATTATCGGCTGGCGTAAGCATTAATTCTAATTGCTGAATTAACTCATCACTGCGTTTATGACAGGCTTCCAAGCCTTTACTTTTAACCGAGGCTATTTTTAACTGCTCAGTCAGGTGTTGTAACTGCGCTTGCACGGCTGATAATGCTGCCATTGCCTTGGCATTGGTTTCAATTTCTTGCCAATCGCCGCGCTTTTGTTCCACGCCTAAGGCTAGCCGTAAATCCTTTACTTCATGCTCTAAAGTCTCAGCGGCACTACGCAAAGCAGGAATATCGGTGGCATCTTTAAAATATTCCATTAAGGCATCTTCGGCTAAATCACTGAGTTGCTTTGCGCCTACCGTTACACCTAAAAAATTACTCGCGGTTTCTGCCAATTGATGGGCTTCATCAATAATGACCACCTCAGCATTAGGGAGCAATTCGCCAAAACCACCATCACGCAATGACCAATCGGCACATAATACATGATGATTCACTACCAAAATATCCGCTTCTTTGGCTTTTTTCCGCGCTTGTACTAAAAAACAAGTGTCGTAATCCTCACAATCTGAGCCTAAACAATTGTCCAGCGTAGAGGTCGCGTGATACCACGCAGGATCAGTGTCAGCAACGGTCGCTACTTCAGCAATATCGCCTGTCAGCGTGCGTTTTGCCCAAGTGCTAATTTTCGCTAACGCTTTCGCATCTGCCTGACTAAAGCCGATATGTGAAGTGAGCGAATTAGCCAAGCGATAAGTGCATAAATAATTAGCGCGTCCTTTTAACAGCGTAGCCACAAACGGATGATTGATGGCACGGCGAATTAATGGTAAGTCTTTATTAAACAACTGGTCTTGTAGATTTTTCGTGCCTGTCGAGATAATAACTTTTTTGCCTGACAAAATTGCTGGTACTAAATAGGCAAAGGTTTTGCCTGTGCCTGTGCCTGCTTCGGCGATTAAATGTTGTTGCTTATCTATCGCACGGGCAATCGCTTCAGCCATTTCTAGTTGCGCCGCTCGCGGTTGATAACCTTTGATGATTTTTGCTAACGCGCCATTGGGTTTAAAAAATGAAGTTAATGCTGTCAATGCAGTGTTGCCGTACTAAAAGAATAAAGCGTGCATAGTAGGGTAGTGGCAGTTGGAGTTCAATAGCTAAAGCTATTGATACAAAAACAGCTAAAGCTGTTTTACTCCGCGTGATGACGCAATAAATTTATTACAAACCCCCCACCGCATGGCGTAAGCGTAACCGCGCCAGTGCCATATCATAATGCGCGTTGTTTAAATTATCGTGGCTGGTTAGACGGGCATTTTCAGCAGCGAGAACTTCGGTGTGTATACTCAAGCCTTGTTGATAACGGTCGGTGGCAACTTTAAGATTTTCATCGGCAAGCGCGATGGTTTTTTCAGCGGTGGCTAAACGTTTTTTGGTCTCTTCGATGGCTAACCATGCTTGACGTACTTGCAGTGCCATCTGGCTGGTTAGATCATCACGCTGTTCTTTGAGAGCGATTGCTTGACTCTTTAACGCGTCGGTTTTGTGTCCTGTACTACCATCAAATAGTTTCCAGTCCATGTTGACACCTGCCATCCATAAACCTTCGTGGGCTTGATAGCGGTTTTGTTGATATTGATAACCGCCATTGACATTAACTTGCGGCAGACGAGTAGCATTAACGCTTGCCGCTTGTTGTTCCAGTGCGTCAATTTGCGCATTTAATACCGTCAATTCGGGGCGTTGTTTAATGGCATTATTGGTTAATTCGTCCAATTTGCCAGCAGGTTGTTCGGGCAAATGTTCATCCAAACTGACTTCGCTGGTTAAACTACGATTTAGGAGCTGATTGTATAAGGCTTTAGCATTGTCAAGCTGGAGATTAACTTTAACTTGTTGCTGTTCGGCATTGGCAAGCTCAACCGTGGCGGCTAAAACATCATTACTAGCGACAATACCTTGGTCATAGCGATCCAGTACATCTTTACTGTCAGCGCGTAAACTCTCGACATGACTTTGTGCCACGCTCACCGCGCTTTTTGCTCGCAACACAGCAATATAGGCTTCTGCCACCTGCATTTTAAGATTCAGTTCACTGCTCGCTTCTTGTTGCTTTGCCGCTTCTACATTGGCTTCGGCGGAACTAATCGCATGGTCAATACGACCGCTGGTATAAACAGGTACGCTAACTATCGCTTGGGCTTTGGCACTTCCCGCTTGAGCAGTGGGAAATTGTGCGGTGTCGCCGCCGCTGATATTGGCGATAGCGGTCGGTGATTGGTTGTATTGCGTGTAGCCTGTGCTGACATTCAGTTCGGGTAAACGTTGCCCTTGGGCTGATTGCAGTTGTTGTTCTGATGCTGAGGTATTTGATTGGGCGGCTTTAATCTGGTGATTGTGTTCCAATGCGGTTGTCCACGCCGCAGCTAACGTTTCGGCAGCAATGACAGGCGAGCTAACTGTCATTATTACGCCTAATGCGGCAGCTAAATAATCAGGATTGCGCGGCATGAAGAATTCCCCGTAAATAAAACGTGGTAGCTGATTCGCACAACGCGATTTTTTCCGCTTCAGTCGGCGCGGCTTGTATGCCTAATAAACAGCGAAAATGTAAATCACCTTTTAAGAGACTAAAAAACGCATCGGCGGCAAAACGGGTATCCGATATGTTGAAACAACCGCTGTTTTGCAATTGTTGTAAATAATTTTCCAATTGCGTTAATGCCAATCTGGCTCCATTGTCATACACCATCTGCCCTAGTTCGGGAAACTCATGGCTTTCAGCAATGACTAGGCGATACATTGCTAATCCATCGGCTGAATACAGCAAATCAACAAATGAGGCAGCAATTTTTTGCAAAGTCTGCTCGGCATCATCGTCTTCCGATAAGGTGATGGTTTGTAATAATGAAGTGCATATCTCGCTGACCACTGCCGCGAATAATTCATTTTTGCTAGTGAAATGATTGTACAGCGTGGCTTTGGAGACTGGCGCGGCGTGGGCAATTTTGTCCATGCTGACACTGCGATAGTTATGGGTTAAAAATAACTGCGTAGCTGCCTGCACAATGGCATGGCGTTTGGATTCGATAATTTCAGACATTTTTATAAGTAGTCACTCAAAAGTTTTTTAACACGGAGTAAAACAGCTTTAGCTGTTTTACCCAATAGCTGAAGCCATTGGACTCCAAATTATAAATGTTAAGGAAATATGCTCACTTTTCACTTGCTAACACAGGAGAATGATTTAGAATAAACTAAACAGTTTAGTTTATCAAGGTCGTTTATGAAGCGTTTGTTTACCATGTTTTTTGTATTTGTATTAGTGGCGGGGTCGGTCTTTTTTTTATTTCGCTGGATAGTCGAGCGGCAAAATTATGAAAGTACCGATAATGCGTATTTAAAAACCAATCAGGTGTTGATTAGTCCAGAAGTTGAAGGCTACATCACACAATTGTCGATGGCAGATAATCAAGCCGTAAAAAAAGGCGACCTTTTAGCGGTGATTGATGACCGCGATTATCAAGCCAAACTTGCTCTTGCCGAAGCGCAAGTTGCCGAAGCACTCGCCCATGTTCAACGTTTACACGCAAACAAAAACACTCAACAAGCGCATATTGCCAGTGCGGGCGCGGCAGTATCAGCCGTTGAAGCGAAACGTCAACAAATTAATCAGGATTTAAAACGCTTTAACGCGCTGATTGAACGCGGTTCTGCACCACGCCAATCGTTAGATAAAATAGAATCTGAATCCAAACAAGCCGCCGCTGAACTACGCGGTTCACAAGCGGCAGTCACCGCACAACAAAAACAACTCACCAGTTTTGACAGCGAAATAGTCGAAGCCGAAGCCCGTGTTAAACAAGCACAAGCACAAGTTGAGTTAGTAAAATTAGATGTAGAACACACTAAAATTCTCGCGCCATTTGATGGCGTGATTGGGCATAAGGGCGTACAAATCGGCTCACACGTTGAAGCGGGTATGGCTCTCGCCTATTTGGTAGAAACAGGCAAAATCTGGGCAGAAGCCAATTTTAAAGAAACCCAATTGCAGAACATGAAAGTCGGGCAATCTGTGGACATTCATGTTGATGCCTATCCCGATACAAAATTCACGGGTAAAGTCGCCAGTTTTTCACCTGCTAGCGGTTCAGAATTTAGTATTTTACCGCCTGAAAATGCGACAGGGAATTTCACTAAAATTGTACGCCGTGTGCCTGTTAAAATTTTCTTTGATGACAATGTCGAGACCGCATTATTAAAATCGGGTTTGTCTGTCACCGTTAAAGTACGGGTTAAAGACGAATGACCCGCGACACTGAACAACCGCTCACCACTGGCGAATGGATAGGCTTTTTCAGCATGGCTATCGGCGTATTTATGGCCGTGCTGGATATTCAAATTGTCGCCAGTTCTTTGCAAGAAATTCAAGCAGGACTCTCAGCAACGCAAGATGAAATCGCATGGGTGCAAACCTCTTATTTAATTGCCGAAGTCATTATCATCCCACTGTCAGGTTGGCTAGGACGGGTATTTTCTACGCGCTATTTATTCGTGTTATCGGTGGGTGGATTTACGCTGGCAAGTTTAGCGTGTGCATTTGCATGGAATTTACCCTCCATGATTGTGTTTCGTTGTGTGCAGGGGTTTTTGGGTGGCGCGATGATTCCGATGACGTTCACGGTGATTTTCATGTTATTTCCGCCACGCTTGCAATCGTCTATGACCATTGTATTGGGGCTAATTGTCACCATGGCTCCCACAGTTGGTCCTGTGTTAGGCGGCTATTTAACCGACTCCTATAGTTGGCAATTATTATTTTTAATCAACGTCATTCCTGGGTTTTTGGTGTGCTTTTTTGTGTGGCGATTTTTAGACATCGACAAACCCGAATGGGCGTTATTACAAAAAATTGATTTTATCGGCATCAGCTTGATTGCGATTTGCTTGGGTTGTATGCAGTTTGTGCTGGAAGAAGGCGCGAAAGACCAATGGTTTGAAGATAATTTAATTGTCGCTTTGACGGTCGTGGCAACGATTAGCGGTCTGGCTATGTTTTGCTGGGAATTAACCACTGCGCATCCAATTATTGATTTACGCGCGTTTAAAAATCGTAATTTCGCGGTCGGTTGTGGCTATAGCTTTGTGTTAGGCGTGGGTTTATACACCATCATTTATTTAACGCCGATTTATTTAGCCAGCGTCAAAGGCTTAAACAGCTTACAAATTGGTTACTATTTAATGGTGGTCGGTTTATTTCAATTATTGTCCGCCTTTGTCGCAGGGCCTTTAGAAAAGAAAATTGACTTGCGCCTTATGCTAGGCTTGGGCTTTGGCTTATTTGCCTTAGGTTCGTGGCTTAACGGAGAACTCACCGCTGAATCAGGGTATTGGGAGTTTTTTGTCCCACAAGCGATACGCGGCGGTGCGTTGATGCTGTGTTTTTTACCGATTAACACGCTTGCCTTAGGCTTATTACCGATAGAAGAAGTTAAAAATGCCAGCGGTTTATATAATTTAATGCGTAATTTAGGCGGCGCAATCGGTTTGGCAGTCGCTAACACGCTCATGCAGCATTTAACCAAAACGCATTATGCCGCGTTACGCGAATCTGTGACGGCAACCGCAGCCCCCGTACAAGAATTACTTAATGGCTTAGGGCAAATCATGAGCAATCACTTACTCGCCGATCCCAATGCCGCCGCCTTAAAACAATTGACAGGCTTGGCCTTACGCGAAGCCGAAGTGATGACCTTTAATAATTTGTTTCAAGCCATCAGTTTTATCTTTCTCGCCTCGTTATGTGTTGCACCGTTTTTACAAAAAGTCGATGCAGAAAAAGCCGCCTCGTTGCCGATGGATTAACTAAAACAACACGCGCCAGTTACGCTAAAATGAGCGACTTAATGATTAGCGACAGGGGGAACTATCGAATGAAAATAGTGGCGTTATACAGTATTAAAGGCGGGGTGGGCAAAACCGCGAGCGCGGTTAATTTAGCCTTTATTGCTGCGCGTAGCGGCTACCGAACTTTACTATGGGATTTAGACCCACAGGCGGCGAGTAGTTATTATTTTCGTATCAAAGCCAAAGTGAAAGGCGGTAGTAAGGATTTAATTGCAGGCAAACGCCCGTTAGATGGGCTGATTAAAGGCACTGACTTTGATAATCTGGATTTATTGCCTGCGGATTTTTCTTTTCGTAATTTGGATTTGGTGTTGGATGAAAAGAAAAAACCGACCAAGCAACTTAAAAAATTATTAGCCCCCCTCGCAGCAGATTACGACATTATTTTTTTAGATTGCCCGCCCAATATTTCTTTATTATCAGAAGCGGTTTTTGAAGCCACCGATGTATTGTTATCGCCGATTATTCCTACTACGCTGTCGATTAGAACCTTAGACCAACTGCACGCTGTTATCATTGATAAACAGCTTGATTTAGCCTTGTTACCGTTCTTTTCAATGGTCGATAAGCGTAAAAAAATGCACCAAGACATTATGGCGCATCTTAGCGAAACTTATCCCAAGCTTTTAAACACCGCGATTCCTTATGCTAGTGACATTGAACGCATGGGCTTAGAACAGTGTCCATTAGGTGCGTATAGTCATAACAGCCGCTCAATAAACGCTTATAATGCGCTGTGGCAAGAAATTTTAACGCGCATTAAGGCACTCTAAGTCTGTACGGCTACCGACGTTTAACAATATGACGCAATCATCTCCTAGCAAAGTTCATTCTGAACAATTCTTACAGCAGCAACTGCAAGAAGTCATCACCCTGCTAGAAAAACAGCAACTGGAAAAGTCGCTGGTACACAGAGAAGTCGCCACGACAAATTTAATTGAAACCGTGCTGCACAAACAGCAACAAACCCGTCTACAAGAAAAATTCGCCCAATTACACCCTGCTGATATTGCCGCAATTCTCGAATCGCTGCCCTTAGACCAACGGCAAATCGCATGGGATGCCATTAAAACCGCGCACGAAGGGCAAGTATTATTAGAAGTATCTGATGCGGTTCGGCAAACGCTAATTTCTGGCATGGAAGCTGAAGAGCTTGCCAACGTTGCCAGCCAACTTAACACCGATGAAATCGCTGACATTGCCGCTGATATTCCTAAACGGGCGATGCTGAAAATTCTGCGTTCTTTGAATAGCAAAGAACGCAGTCATTTGAACACCTTATTATCCTATAACGACAATCAAGTGGGCGCGTTAATGGATTTTGGCATGATTACCATACGCGATGACCTCAATCTAAAAGCCGTCATTACCTATATTCGTAAACTCGGAAAATTACCTAGTCACACCGATAAATTATTTGTCGTTGATCAACACGACATTGTGCAAGGCGTACTACCCTTACAACGCCTATTGACTAACCGCCCTGCCCTGCACGTTGCTGATGTTATGGTGACAGAGTTTGTGCGTTTTCAAGTCAACCAAGAAGCCGCCGAAGTCGCGCGGGCATTTGAACGTTATGACTTAATTTCTGCCCCCGTCATTGACGAACAAGGCAAACTACAAGGACGGCTGTGTATTGATAGCATTCTGGATTTTGTCCGCGAAAAGTCCGATGAAGACTTACTCAGTCAAGCAGGGGTCGGCGAACAAGAAGATTTATTTTCCAGCGTGTGGAAAAGTGCCAGAAACCGCTGGAGCTGGTTGCTGATTAATGTCGTCACCGCGTTTGCGTCCACGCGCATTATCGGCGTATTTGAAGATGTGATATTGCAATTAGTTGCCTTAGCCTCTCTCATGCCCATTATCGCCGCAATGGGTGGTAATACGGGCAATCAAACCAGTATGCTCATCATACGCTCACTGGCATTAGGGCAAATCACCCCTGC
>DFWO01000126.1:21059-55784 GCA_002380945.1 Methylococcaceae bacterium UBA4132
GTTTTTATCGGCTTGATTATGGGTTTATTCAGCCTGCTACTCTACCAAGACCTCGCACTGTCAGGCGTAATGACAGTCGCCATGTTGATTAACTTATTAGTCGCCGTCGTGGTCGGACTCGCTATTCCGTTATTACGCCATAAATTCGGCTATGATCCCGCCGTAGGCACTAGCGTCATTCTCACCGCCATCACCGATTCAATGGGATTTTTTATTTTCCTTGCCTTGGCAAAGGTGTTTTTAATCAAATAGCTCGTTGTTTTTTATAGAAGGAATCCCACGCATGAAATACCACGCTTATGCGGCGTATAAAGACTCTGGCGTTGAGTGGCTGGGGGATGTGCCTGAGCATTGGGAAGTGAAGCAAGCAAAACACGTTTTTATTTTGCAAAGAGGTCATGATTTATCCTCGGATAAATTTATAGAAGGAATATATCCTGTTTTTGGTTCAAATGGTTCAATTGGACACCACAACGAATATACAACGAACGCCCCAAGTTTAACTGTTGGTAGAAGTGGTAGCGTTGGCGAAGTAAATTACATAGAAGAAAATTTTTGGGCGCACAATACGTCTTTATATCTGAAAGAAGTTAAAAACTCTGAAGTTAAATTTATTTACTATTTGCTTCTTGCGATGGATATTAAAAGTTTGAGTGCTGGTTCTGCTGTAGGAAGTTTGGATAGAAATAACATTCACGCCATTAATATCATTCATCCGAAAATTACAGAGCAACAAACCATTTCCAACTTTCTCGACCACGAAACCGCCAAGATTGATACGCTGATTGAAAAACAACGGCGGCTGATTGAATTATTAAAAGAAAAACGCCAAGCGGTCATTAGCCACGCCGTCACCAAAGGTTTAAACCCCAACGCCCCCATGAAAGATTCAGGCGTTGAATGGTTGGGCGAAGTGCCTGAGCATTGGGAGGTTAAACGACTGAAGAATGTAGCCGAAGTGATAGATTGTAGGAACAAAACACCAGAATACTTTGAAGATGGTGAGTATTTAGTTATAAGAACCACAAATGTAAAAAGCCAAGAATTAAATATGAATGGCGCACTCTACACAGATGAGAAAAATTTTAAAATTTGGACGCAGAGAGGTGTGCCGCCAGCAGGCTCAATACTTTTTACTCGTGAAGCTCCCTCAGGCGAAATTTGCCTTGTTCCAGAAAATTTAAAATTTTGTTTAGGGCAACGGATGATGAATTTTATTTGTCATGATTCGGAATACGCTAATTATTTGTTTGATTTTCTCTTATCTGACTGTTTAGAGCGATATATTGAAAGCGTTTCTCATGGAAGCACTGTTTCTCATCTTAGAGTTGAACAGGTTGAAAATATACCTGTGTTAGTCGTTCCTTACGATGAAGCAAAGCAAATTCATGAAAGTCTTTCCGAGATTAAAGCTAAGTATTTAAGGCTCACCGAAAAATCAAACTCTGCCATCGAACTCATGCAAGAACGCCGCACCGCCCTGATTTCTGCGGCAGTGACAGGGAAAATAGATGTGCGGGATTGGCGTGAGTAGCTGTTATTTTAAATCCCCCCCAGCCCCCCTTTATAAAGGGGGGAGCAAATCGAGTGACAATTCCCCTTTGAAAAGGAGGAGGCAGATAACTTCATCCCCCCTTTTGTAAAGGGGGGTTAGGGGGGATTCCGAACGCCGCACCGCGCTAATTTCTGCGGCAGTGACGGGGAAAATAGACGTGCGGGATTGGCGTGAGTAGCTGTTATTTTAAATCCCCCCCAGCCCCCCTTTATAAAGGGGGGAGCAAATCGAGCGACAATTCCCCTTTGAAAAGGGGGAGGCAGATAACTTCATCCCCCCCTTTTGCAAAGGGGGGTTAGGGGGGATTCCGAACGCCGCACCGCGCTGATTTCTGCGGCAGTGACAGGAAAAATAGACGTACGCGATTGGCAAGCCGTAAACAAGGATGTGACGGGATGAACAACACCGTTATTGAAGCATCCGTTTATCTCACTTTCTGATTCGTCGCCATTTCTATTTTGGGTTTGCGGTTTTCAAAAAACTTCAAACCTTTAAAGGTCAACCAACCAACAACAATCAAGCCAATCGTAAAACCCGCATAAGACACAGACCACGGAATGCTTTGTGTCATCATGGAATATTCCGACATACCACCCACACCTGCTAGCAAATTAAGCGGCATAAAAATCACGCTGATGATGGTCAGTCGTTTGATGTCTTTGTTTTGGTTAATATTAATAAAACCGACCGTGGCATCCATTTGAAAGTTAATTTTATTAAACAAAAATGCGGTATGTCCGTCTAGCGATTCAATATCACGCAAAATCTCGCGTACATCTTCATGCTGTACTCGTGACAAAAATTTACCGCGCATCAAAAAAGACAAAGCACGGCGGGTATCTAAGACATTGCGACGTATGCGACCATTCAAGTCTTCTTCGGCGGCAATGGCAGCCAGAATTTTTGCCGCTTCTTCATCGGTCATTTGCGATTTGAATACTTGCCGTCCGACTTCTTCCAATTCGGTGTAGACATCTTCCAACGCGTTCGCGGAATATTCCACCTCAGCGGCATACAAATCAAGCAAGACATCTTTTGCTTCTGAGACATAACCTGACTGAGCGCGGGCGCGTAAACGTTGCAAACGAAACACGGGCAGTTCTTTACACCGTACGGAAAACAGCGTCTCTTTACTAAGAACAAAGGCTACTGCCACGTTGCGTGATTCATCTTTGAGGTCGAGTAAAAAATCAGAATGCAGATGAATGTCGCCATTTTCTGCCACATAGAACCGTGCGCTGGTTTCTAAGTCAGTTAAATCATGGGGATTGGGCAGTTCTACACCAAAAATATCGCTTGCCCACGCTAAATGCTCATCTTCTGGCATCACCAAATCAACCCATATCGGCTTAACACGCGCTAAATCGTCTTTGGTTTCTATCGGAATGTGTCGTAAACGTCCCTCATGTAAATCAAACACGCGTATCATCATGTTACGATTACGGTGTTTAGCATCTGCCAGTAATTCGGTGTGTATCTGGGCGGACATCACTAAGCGTATGCTCTCTTTACGCTCTTCTCGAACCAACGACCAAATAATTTGCCTATCATCAGCAGAAAAGGCTTCTAAAATACGCGCCACTGCGTCAGTATCCAGTTGTTCAAGTAATCTTTGTAGCTCCACTAAATTTTGTTTGTGTACTAGGCTTTCTACTAATTTATGTTTAGCAAGCAGATTTTTGATTTCCAATAAGTGGTTTTGCAGGTGTTCGTAATCGTGCATTTATGTTTACCTTATGTGCGATGATAGTTTGTAACTACATCAATTGGCTTTAATTTTTATTATTAACGAAGGAGAGATTATGGATTTTCAATGTGAACTGATTAAAGTCGCTGGTAAGGATGCGTTAGCGACTTATCAACGCCTGAAAACTAAAACAGGTGTTATTCCTGTTATTTTAGGCGATAACGATGATGTCGAGTCTATCACTGAAGTAATGGACTATGTTACGGACTCATTTGAGCATATTTTACAACAAGCTGAAGATATAGACGCATTGGAATGGTTTGAAAAACGCCAAGCCCAAGATGCAGAGTATTACGATTTAACGATAGGTGAATGGCAGGATTTATCACCCTCTAATAATATTTCTGTACATTTAGATATATTATCGGGCGAGCCTAAACCTGAAGTGTATATTGCTTTAGTTCCTGTGGCAAAAAGTTGGATGATACCCGCTTTTTTAAAGATAGGCGGCTGGAATGACTGTCCAATCGCTGCTGAACACGCCGCTATTTTTAAGTATTGGGATGAATGTTACGGTATTATCGTGGCAGGTATCACGGCAGATGTGATCGAATTGGAAATACAACGCCCGCCCACAACACGCGAACAAGCGTTGCAATTAGCCGAGCAGCAATTTATTTACTGCCCTGATATTGTCTATCAAGGCACACAAACCATTGCCGCCTTAGCTTCAACGTTATTAAATGGGCGCGTGTGGTTTTTTTGGTGGGATTAGTTTTTCGGATCACCATCACCCGCTTTAATTAACCCTAACGCACCTTTGCCAACGTAATTAAAGGCATGAGTAACCATCGGATAGAGTCCATCTTCTGCGGTAGTAAATTCAATAATAGCCCCTTGCGCGGGGGCTAAATCCACCGCTTGTGAACCGTAATGCCCTTTATTTTCGGGGACTAACTCCATGCCTTCTTTGATAACCCGATTAAATATTGTGCCGACAATATGAAAAGAACTGTCTTCATTAGGTCCAGCATTCAGCACATACATACGCACTTTTTTACCAGTACCGACTTCGATAGGATGATCTTTATATTGATTAGCTACGCCATTAAAAACCACATAATCTGGACTGTGCGAACCTGCTTTATGTAAATCAGTAATGTCACCCGCTTTGCCTAAATAAAATTCGCTCTGCACAATGGCAAACTCATGATCGACTTTAGGTAAACCTTCGGCGGGTTCGACAATCACCATGCCATACATACCGCTGGCAATATGATGTAGTGCAGGATTTGAACCACAGTGATACATCCATACACCTGCATAATCAGCTTGCCACTCATACAGTTTTTTCTCACCTGGATTGATACTGGTCATTTCATCATTCCAAGCCACTTGACTGGCATGAAAATCGACCGAATGTGCTAGTTTATTGGTGCGAGGATTTTCTAAATGCACAAGCACGGTATCACCGACACGCACATGAAGTACAGGGCCGGGTACATGACCGTTAAACGTCCATAATTGTTGGGTTGCACCTTTGGCGACCACGCTTTCCTTTTCTTCTGCGATTAGGTGAATATCATGTACTTTACCCGATTGCAACACAGGAGCTTTAGGATTATAGGGCGTATAGTCAGGGATTATTTTTGTGGATTTATGCTCATGTTTGGTTTGCGCTTTTATTGCAGGCTGGTCTTCTATTACAGGTGGGTCTTCGTTATTGACCACGATGCGACCCATCATACCCGCTTCTTTATGTCCAGGTAGAGAACAGGAAAAAGTGAGTCCAGACTCAGGAATATCCAAAAATGTTGATGCTTTCTTGTTTGGCGCAACCACTAATTTAACGCCATTAGAAAATACGATGTCATGCGGAACAGTAGAAGTGTTAGCAACATTAACTTGATAACGTCCTGCATGAACCACATCCAATTTTGCAGGTGCGTAACCCATATCCAACATATTGATACTTAAACTTTCAACAGCGGGTGCATCCGCTCGTTTAGGGGAAATAGAAGATGTTGACTGGCAAGCAACTAGCGTCATCACAAGCAACATAATGGCTGTTTTAAGATACCTTAACATTGGCTCATACTCCTTGTTAGTTTAACTAACAATTCACTTATAAAGTTTAAATATAAACCTATTAAATTATTAAAAAACCGCTATATCAGACAAAAATAAGTCAATTACAGACAATATCACTTAAATACCACGTTTTGCTTTGTAGCAAGCCTATTTGTACTATGTTAATCTGGATATGCTAAGGACTTGGTTCTTAGTAAGACCGCGCGGAATAGTTCGCGTATTTCAATAGTTAATTGATAAGGTGATAATCATGGCAGAATGGCGCAAAGTAGCTAAAGCATTTGCTTTAGCAGATGGGCATATTTCGCAAAAAGAAGTAGATGTTCTTCGTAAGCAAATCTTAGCCGATGGTGCAGTGTCTAAAAGTGAGCTGGATTTTTTGCATGAAATCAAAGCAGAAGCAAAATCAGCGGTAAAACTGTTGGATGATTTAATTGCAGAGTGTGAAGCAATCGTGAAATAAATAGGCGATGCTGTTTTACTTACACTGTGTTAGTCAGTTAAAGGGCGGGCAAACGTGGTTAGCGTTTGCCCTGCCTATTCATTAAATACCTCTATACCCCGATGTAATCGGATACCGTCTATCCCGTCCAAACGCTCTGCTGGTAATACGAATACACGGCGGCGATTGGCGGCGTTTATATTCATTTCTATCCACTAAGCTAATGGCTCTTGCCACATCTTCACGTTTAAAGCCAGCAGCAATTATTTCGTCGGCGGCTTGGTCTTGTTCGACATAACGCTCTAGGATAGGGTCTAGGATGTCGTAAGGCGGCAAAGAATCAGCATCGACTTGGTCGGGTGCGAGTTCAGCAGAGGGCGGACGGGTGATGACCCGCTCTGGAATAACAGGTGATAAGCTGTTGCGATAATTGGCAAGTGCATACACTAATAACTTCGGTACATCTTTAATCGGTGCGAAACCGCCCGCCATATCACCATATAAAGTTGCATAGCCGACGCTCATTTCACTTTTATTGCCTGTCGTTAATAACAACCTGCCTTGTTTATTGGACATTGCCATCAAAATCACGCCGCGACAACGGGCTTGAATATTCTCTTCGGTGGTATCTTTTTTTGTGCCTGCAAATATATCAGCGAGCATTCCTGTAAACGCATTCACCGCAGGTTCAATAGGAACAATGTGATACTGCACGCCCATAGCATTCGCTTGTAACACCGCATCTTCGTTGCTCATGTCTTGCGTGTAACGCGAAGGCATTAATACCGCTTCAACTTTATCCGCACCCAGCGCGTCAACCGCTAAGGCTAACACCAACGCCGAATCAATACCGCCTGATAAACCTAAAATTGCCCCTGAAAAGCCATTCTTGCGCACATAATCTTTAATGCCCAATACTAAGGCTTGGTATATTCCAGCCGTTGCTTCATATTGCGGCGCACAATGATTGGCGACAGGCAGACCCTCATGAAATTCAATGACGCTGATTTGTTCTGCAAATTCAGCCGCTCTAAACACAAGCTCGCCATTGCTATCGGTGACAAAGGATGCGCCATCAAAAATTAGTTCATCTTGACCGCCGATTTGATTGACATAAACCAAAGGAATTTGTGCGGCTTTAATTTGTTCACAAATCACCGCTTCACGTTGGTGAATTTTGCCCGCATTAAATGGCGAGGCGTTCAGCGTTAATAATAATTCCGCGCCAGCTTGTTTAGTTTTGGCAATAATGCCACCTTGCCAGACATCTTCACAAATCGTTAGCCCGATAAATGTGCCGTTAAATTCAAACACACAGGGCTGCGAACCTTCGGCAAAATAACGTTGTTCATCAAACACGCCGTAATTGGGCAGAGCTTGTTTGCGATAATTGGCAAGCGTTACACCTTGATGCAGAACCACCGCACTGTTATAGAGCCTATCGCCATCCAATTCAGGATAACCTACCACCAATGCAATCCCGCTGACTTGTTCAGCAAGGCTATAAACCGCGTTATTGGCGGCGGCAATAAAATCTTTGCGTAATAATAAGTCTTCGGCAGGGTAGCCTGTAATAGTAAGTTCAGGAAAAACGATAATATCCGCGCCCAGTTCATCGCGTGCAGTGTGAGCAGATTCGATGATGTGTTGAACATTGGCGGCAATATTACCGACTAGGAAGTTAATTTGGGCAATGGCGATTTTGAGTGACATAGGGCGATATAAAGTAAGTTTTTAGTAAGAATCAACTATCAGTCCAGCACAGACTAGACGCAATGACGGTTTAATATACGGTGTAATGGCTTATCGCTCAATAGCAAACTAGTTTTGGCATTGCTATTGCTTTGCTAGTTGTATAACAACTCAAACAGGCTTGAAAAGCGTGCTTTGCACCATAATGAACCAAGCCTCCGCACCATTTATGGAACACACGAAAGGTAAAAGCAATGGCAACGTCTACAATCTGGGCAAATTACCAAGCTGATAAGGCTTATGATGAAATGATTAATAGCCAAGGGAATGCACGGTCACTGTGCTCAACCTTGGCGCAGTATCTGCAAACCTTGAATACGGACGCATTAAAAGGTCGCCGTTCTGCGGCGGAAGCGGCGATTTTAGAAATGGGTATCACGTTTACGGTTTATAGCGAAAAAGGCAATATTGACCGCGCGTGGCCGTTCGATATTATTCCGCGTTTGATTGAATTTCAAGAATGGAAAAAAATTGAGGCAGGATTAACGCAACGACTTAAAGCATTAAACTGTTTTATTAACGATGTTTATAACGAGCAGTCGATTATTAAAGATGGCTTATTACCCGCTGATTTAATTGAAAGTTCCAGCAATTTTCGCCGTGAATGTATCGGTATGCGCCCAAAGTTTGGTAGTTGGGCAAATATTTGTGGTAGCGATTTAGTCCGTGCAGGTAATGGTGAAATGTATGTGCTGGAAGATAACCTGCGAGTACCGTCTGGCGTGTCGTACATGATGGAAAACCGCGCGATTACTAAACGGGTGTTTCCTGAGTTATTACAAAATCTTAACGTCATGCCTGTCGATGCCTACCCAGCGCAATTGTTTGAAATGCTCACCTCATTAGCACCGAATCCAGATAGTCATCCACAAATCGCAGTATTAACACCAGGTATTTATAACTCGGCTTATTTTGAACACGCGTTTTTAGCGCAACGCATGGGCGCGACCTTGGTGGAAGGCAATGACTTAGTGGTCAAAGAAGATGATTGCGTTTATATGCGTACCATTAAAGGGCTGGAAAAAGTCGATGTGATTTATCGGCGCATTGATGATTTATTTTTAGACCCCGAAGTATTCCATAAAGATTCAGTGCTAGGCGTAAAGGGCTTAATGCGAGCGTGGAAAGCGGGTAATGTCGCCTTAGCCAATGCACCAGGTGCGGGCGTTGCCGATGATAAAGTGATTTATGCTTATGTGCCGCAAATGATTAAGTATTATCTAAACGAAGAACCGATTTTACCCAATGTGCCGACTTATTTATGCAGTGATCCAGAACAACTGGCTTATGTATTAGCGCATTTACCTGAACTAGTGGTTAAACCTGCCAATGAATCGGGTGGTTATGGAATGTTGGTCGGTCCTCATGCCAGTAAAAAAGACATTCAACAATTTCACAAACTAATTCAAGACAATCCGCGCAATTATATTGCCCAACCCACGCTTGCCTTATCGACTTGCCCCACGTTGTGCGATGACCATTTAGAAGCACGCCATATTGATTTACGCCCGTTTATTTTGCAAGGCGAACACAGTTTTGTCACCGCAGGTGGTTTAACACGCGTGGCGTTGCGAGCGGGGTCGTTAATCGTCAATTCCTCGCAAGGCGGCGGTAGTAAAGACACTTGGATTATTCACACGGAGCAATAAAATGTTATCTCGATCTGCTGAACGTTTATATTGGTTAGCGCGTTATTTAGAACGCACGGAAAATACCGCGCGTTTAATTAAAGTCACCATGAATTTAATTTATGATTTGCCTTACGGTACGGAAGTCGGCTGGCATAATTTATTGACTATTTGCGGCGTAGAAACAGCGTTTAATGACTGTGGTAAAAGTCCCAACGAACAAAATATCACCCATTTTTTAGTTGCCGACCAGAACAATTCCAATTCCTTACTGTCTTCGTTAGCCTTTGCGCGAGAAAACATTCGCACTAGCCGCGAGTTAATGCCCGATGAAGCATGGGAGCAAGTCAATGAAATGTATTTGTACGCAATTAATAACCTAGATAACTTGTCAAATCGGCGGGGTCGCGTAGTATTTTTGCAAGAAATTTTGCGCGGTTGCCAACGCTTTACAGGCTTTATAGCGGGCGCGATGAGTCGTAATGACAGTCACCGTTTTATTTGTGTTGGGCGTAATATCGAACGTGCTGATATGACCACGCGTATCATGGATTTTGGTACTGTCTTACTAGCAGAAAATCGCAGCCTAATTGCCCGCGAATACGAAGGCATTTTGTGGCTGAATGTCTTAAAATCATTGAACGCGTCGTTAATGTTCCGCAAGCAAGGACGGCAAGGTATGCAGGGCAAAGATGTATTGAGTTTTTTGCTGGGCAATCCTGATTTTCCAAGCTCAGTCAATTATTGCCTACAAGAAATCGCTTATTGTATTGCTGGATTACCCAATTCGACCGCGTTGCTAGAACCACTTAATGCCCTAGATCGGGCATTGTTAGCCTTTAAGATGGATGAAACCACACCGTTACAACTGCATGAAATTTTGGATGGTTTGCAAATTGATTTTAATACGCTACATAGCCATATTGCGCAAACGTGGTTTTTTAATAATTTGACTGAATGAAATTTTTGGAGCTTGGCTAGTAAGGTGGGCATTGCCCACCTTACGCGACTCAGGTTCTTATAAGCTAACGCGCATCGGTTTAACAAACGTCTTATTCAAGATTGGTAACGCCGCGATGGCTTCACGCAATTTGGCTTCCCAACTACGTCTGAGTTGCAACATATAGTCATCATCATCGTCAAAACAGTAATATTCCTCAAAACTAAAACTGTCTTTACGATAAATCAGCATTTCTACAGGTGCGCCTACGCTAGCATTACTGCGGATGGTGGAGTCCATAGACACAAGACAACACCGCGCCGCTTCATCTATTGGGCTATTGAGTTTTAGAAATCTATCTAATATCGGTTTGCCATATTTACTTTCGCCAATTTGTAAAAAAGGCGTGTTAGCGGAACTGGTGATGCTATTGCCTTCGGCATAAATCATATAAGCACCATGCGGATCAGCACCGATTTGACCCGCCAAAATAAAACTCGCGGTAGGATTAAAGGCGGATGCACCTTGAGTATTTAAATGTTGTTTTTGTTTTTCAACACTGACATGACCTAAATATTCAGCCGCTTCAAACAGGCTTTCTACATTATTAAAATTGATGGGGGCATCTTTAATTTTATCGCGGTGTAGCTGTTCTAAAACGGCTTGCGTAGTTGCCAGATTACCTGCGCAAAGCAGAACAATTTTACGATCACTGTTGGTATCAAATGCGTGCATTTTGCCGTGGGTGCTGACATTATCAATACCCGCATTGGTTCTTGAATCAGAAACCAGAATAAGTCCTTCATTAATAGAAGCTGCAATACAATAAGTCATGAATGTTTAACCATTGTTATAAAATAATGTGGGAATTATCCAGTAAATCAACGCGAACGTCCATGTTGTTTAGTAGGCAACCAGAGCCGAATTGGTGAAATATGGAGACATCGGCGGCATCGCGTCCAAAAGCAATAATGACTCTGCCGCCGTGTAAATCGGTTTGTGTGGGGTCAAACGTGTACCATTTATCGCCAACATAAGCTTCAAACCATGCGTGTAAATCCATCGGCTGTAGATTGTATAAATAGCCCACCACCAGCCGTGCTGGAATGCTGATGCTACGACAAAGTGCTATTGCCACTTGTGCAAGGTCTCGACAGACACCATAACCCAATTGATGAACTTCAACAGCCGATAGTGGAAATTCACTAGAGCCTGGTAAGTAAGCGATAGAATTGCGTACCCAGTCATTAATCTGATTCACTTGGTCGTAACCTAGTAGCGCGTTTGCGGTTATTTCTCTGGCAATATCGCCAAACCGATCCGATTCACAATAGCGACTAGGTAATAAAAACGGCAACACTAAATTAGGCAGATGCTGTATTTCAACAAAACCAGCATTCGGTGCGACATCAATATTATTCGCTACCATTACCTCCGCTGAGCTATAAATAAAAACATCACCAACAGGCGCAACCAGACGCTGACAGGAATTACCAAAGTTATCAATATGTTCTATCATCGGTATCGTGGGGGTAATGCTATAAACCTCACGTTTAATGCGTTGCTGACAGCCTCTACTTCTAAAAGGACGGAGCATTAAAATTAACACGCTGGGTTCAATCACCTGAAAATGGAGATTGCAGCTAACTTGCAATTTCATGCAAACTGACCTCGGACAAATAACACAGGGCTATACTCAAACATTCAGCAATGCTATTTCTTTATAGGCATGATTGAGCCAGATTTTAATCCGCTGTCTTTCCAACAATCCCAACGCGTTTAGACTGTCGGTATCTTTATTTTTTGCCGCCCAAAAGCTGTAGCTATGACTATCAATTTTGGTCATAACAGGCGCGTGCAAGCGTTTTAGCGTCATCACTTTTGCATTCAAAGCCAAGGCTCTGTCTTTAACACCTGAAAACTCCAGAATGTTAAAATTGTCATCCCTAAGCTGATTCTGTACCAAAATATATTCCAAGCTCAATCCGAATTTATTCAGCAATTTGTCCAATAAATCCACGCAATCTTTGCCAGAATCCATGACATTCCAATAACATACGGTAATGCCTAACTCTTCTGCCAATTCCAGCACACCTGATTCTTCTAGCCATTGCGCTAAGGGATGATGGGTTTGTGCCGCCAAATCCACCAGAATGCGTTGCTCTGGTTGTGCAACCGCCGATTCCATAATGGCATCCAAACTTTGATAATTGTCGATAATCGTTGGTGAGGCATAATCCGCGTAAAAACGTAGCAACGCGCCATGCGATCTGTCGGTATCAAAACCAATAAAGGGTATGTCATGGTCAATCATGTATTGCGCCAATAAGCGGGCAACTACGGATTTGCCTACGCCGCCTTTTTCACCACCGATAAAATGAATGGTACTCATATAAACTCCTGATAATTAAAAATCGTTTTATTCCAAGCGCAACACATCCACCGACACTGACAAGGTATGTTGACCACCACCAAAGGCAATACCTTTTAGCGGGGTTACATCGGCATAATCACGTCCCCACGCTAAAGTAATATGTTGGTCTAATGGCACGGTGTTGTTGGTGGGATCAAAATCTAGCCAGCCCGTATTGGGAATGTAAACCGAAAACCAAGCGTGTGAAGCATCAGCACCCACTAGCCGCTGTTGTCCTGCTTCTGGTAATGTTTCCACATAACCACTGATATAACGCGCAGCGATGTTATAGGCTCGCAAACAGCCAATCGCTAAATGGGCAAAATCTTGACAAACGCCGCGCCTAAACTTCAACACATCGGATAAGGGCGTAGCAATGGTGGTAAAACTTGGATCGTAAGTAAAATCGCGGTAAATACGTTGCATTAAGTCATACACAACATCAACTAAGGCGCGATTAAGCTGGAATGAACTTTGTGCATAGTCTGCCAGTTCAGGTGTTACGCTTATCATCGGCGAGTCGAGAACATATTGCCGCGCATCCAGTATTTCCAACAGTTGTTCCTGATTTTGTAACTGACTTTGGCTTTGCCCTTGCTGACTTTGTGTTTGTCCTTGCATGGGCATTTCTTGCAATAGATTGCGTGCTTGTTCCCACGTCATACGATTTAACAAATCTAAGTTGTTTTGTCTGGGAAACAGAGTCACTTCACTGATTGCCGTGACAATCAGTTGAGTATGCGGCTGCTGAATAGCAAAATAGTTGACCTGATTACCGAAAAAATCCGTCCACTCACGAAAATCCGTCGGTTGTGGTTGAATATCAAAATGACTGTAATCACACTGTTGCCGCCAGAAATTGCGCGGCTGTAGTCTAGCTTCATTTTGACATAGCCCAACGGATTGGCTGTAACGATAGGTGGTGATATGCGTGATACGGTATTTCACAGTTCGTCCTCAGGCGTGTTGAGTAGCATAAGCTGAGACGTTTGCGAATGGCTAAAATAAGCATCGGCAATCACATCGGCAAGCCGCCATAATAAATCCGTCATGTTAGATAGTAGCCGCTCCAAATGAACATAAATACCATCCTCCTCATTCACTTGCGTTAATTCCAACACATTGCACAAACGTAAATCGGTGTAAGCCTGTAAGATTAAACGCTCTTCTGCACTTAACTGTCGTGTACTTTTTGTTCTGGGTAACGCGCTGATATGGGTGGATAACTGCGCCAGTTGATAAGCCAAGGAACGCGGATGGGATTCATCCAATAATAATAGTTCCAGCACCAAAGGCAACTGAATATAAGACCGATAACGGCGTTGGTAAATGGTTAAACTGTCGGTTGAAACCAGCACCGCTTCCAGCACTTGACTTTGTAGCGCGTCGGCGTGGCGTGATGCCAAGGTGGAACGTAGCAAAGCAATCAGCGTTAATGCCCGTTCCAATCTGCGTCCACTGTCTAGCATTAACCAAGCTGATTCACGCGTCATACTTTCACTGGTTAAGCCCGTAAAAGCCACGATACCCGTAATTAAATCATCGAGATGATTTTGTAACTGCTCGATATTCATTTCATTATTATTCATAACGCGCTGTTGCCAACGACGCTGAATATTATCGACACTGCGCCAAGTATCTTGTGACCAAAGATCGCGAATGCTAAATGCTGCTTGCACAAACGCCTGAATATTCGCGCTCAACGTGCCTTTGCGCTGACCATCTTTAGCCAATGACAATAATTCCTGCTGAGGTGTTTTCAGTAATTGCGCGTCACATTTAATAAAACCAGGATAAGTACCACTGACTTGCGTCAGGGTACGCAATAAGACTTGCAAGCATTCATTGTCAATCTCATCTTTAAATTCTAGCGTTTCCCTGTGTTTTCTTAACACGGTTCGCAACAACCGCGTGCTGGTTTTTACCCGCTCCAAATGCCTACCCACCCAAAATAAATTATCAGCGGCACGACTGGTCAAGGGTTCAATAACAGCTTCAATCAGTTGATTGCGTTTAGGCTCTGTCCAAATACTGACGGGTTTATCAGGTTTAGCCGCTAACACCCATGTATCTTTACTGATACCACCCGCTTGATTGGACACAACAAAATTATCTTTGCGCCTAGCGACACGGGTTAGCCCACCTGACATAACGGTATAATCATCGCCGTTAGCCACGACAAAAGTGCGTAACACCGCATTACGCGGTTCAATATGATGGTCAATAAAGGCAGGGAGTGTGGAAAAACTGACGTGTTCTTGACCGACAAAGTTATGTGGTTTCGCTAAAATTTGACGACATAACTGTTCTTTTTCTTTGCTAGATAATAAGCCACCAAACACGGCATGATTATCTTGACTACGATTGATGGGTTTAATGACGAGGCTATCAATATTTTGCAATACAAAATCGCGCTCACGCCGCTGTCCGCACCACCAAGTCGCAACCGATGGCAGTTTAAGTTCTTCATTTAAAAAATAACGCGCTAATCTAGGCAAAAATGCCAGTAACGCAGGATTTTCCAGAATACTACTACCTAATGGATTGGCAATCGCGACATTGCCGCGCCGCACCACTTCCAACAATCCCGCAATACCCAGTTGAGAAATACTACGCAATTCCAATGGATCGCAAAAAGAGTCATCGACACGGCGTAAAATCACATCCACTGCTTGCAAACCTGACAGAGATTTTAGCCAGACGCGCCCGTCACGCACGGTTAAATCGCCACCTTGCACCAACGTAAAACCTAGATAAGCGGCTAAATACGCGTGTTCAAAATAGGTTTCATTCAAAGGACCAGGCGTTAATATGACGATGCGTGGGTCTTCTTTGTTGTGCATTGCAATATCAGCCAGTCCCTTACGAAACGCTTTGAAAAAACCTGATAACCGCCGCACTTGGGTTTCTCGAAAAATATCAGGCAATACCCGTGTCATCACGGTACGATTTTCCAAGGCATAGCCCGAACCAGACGGTGCTTGAGCGCGATCATCTAAGACCCACATTCGCCCTTTTGGTCCCCGCGCCAAATTCGCCGAATAAAGCGTCAGGTGTTGCTGTTGGTTTTGCAACGCGCCCACACAAGGACGCAAAAAGCCTTCATGCCCAAAAATGAGTTCAGCGGGTAACAAGCCTTTTTTTAACAGGTTTTGTTCACCATAAATATCTTTGAGTATCAAATTAAGTAACACAGCACGCTGTTGTAGCCCTGCTTCAATCGCTGTCCATTCTTCGCTACTAATTAATAACGGAACAGGATCAAGTCGCCACGGACGGGTTAGATTTTGCGAATCGCCGTACACATTGTAGGTAACACCGTTTTCACGCAACAAGCGTTGTGCTTCTTTACGGCGTGCTTCGAGTTTTTCGCTACCCATACTGTCAAGCGCGGACATAAAACGTTCCCAATACGGCAAGGCTTTATTTTCGCTAGCATACATTTCATCGTAAATACCAAGTTGGGTCGCGTAATATTGCGTACCAAACTCATTGGCAGGGCTACTGGTGTTACGCACTCATTATTCCTTATCTTTACTCAGGGTTGGTGGGTCAAAATACTACAATTCATTCTTGTCTATGACGAGTAATCACCTCTTGTGATGCCAAAATAATCTCGCGTAAAAAACTGAGCAGCCCAAAAACCAAGGAAAACATGGCAGTAATAAAGGCGATTAAAACGAAGTCTGCTAAGTCAACTCGGATGGCTACACCAATAAATATTGAAGCAATCACTAACGCTACACAGAGTCCAGTAAAGATAAATAATCCAACTGACCAGCGCATCCAAGCGGTTCTTTTAACAATAATATCTAATTCATTTAAAAAATTTTTTCGCTGCTCTGGATTTAAGGCATTTAAATGTCTGGCTCGATCAATTGCTCTACCCAATCGGTTGACAATCACCGAAAGAATTGAGCCTACGCCCGTTAATAAAAAGACAGGAGCAACTGCATCACGAATTGCGCCAGAAACATCACGAATGTCGGACGGTGTACTAAACATAATTAACGCGGTTAATGTATTGGAAGTTAGCGTTTAACAGGTTTTTGACTGTTGTCATCAATTAAAATCAACGTGGCTCGGTTCGCATCTTTTATCCATGCAAAAAATGCAAACCTGACCACCTTCAGTCGGCTTTATGACTATCTTTTATCAATTGGCTGATAATGGCGTAACGTCTCACCTGTGTATATCTGACGAGGACGATAAATTGTCACTTTTTCACCGTGAATCATTTCTCGCCAATGCGCCAACCAACCTGGCATACGTCCAATTGCAAACAATACGGTGAACATATTGGTCGGAATACCCGCAGCGCGGAGTATTAAACCAGAGTAAAAATCGACGTTAGGGTACAAATTGCGTGAAATGAAATAATCATCTTTCAACGCGATTTCTTCCAATCGTTTGGCAATATCGAGTAGAGGATCATTCACACCTGGTTTGTTCAGCAGTTTGTCACAATGCTGTTTTAACACCTGAGCGCGTGGGTCAAAATTCTTGTACACTCGATGACCAAAACCCATTAATCGCCGACCCGAATTTTTATCCTTGGCTTGATTAATAAATTCCGTGCCATCGCCACCTTCCGCGTGTATTTGCTCTAACATTTTAATCACTTCTTGATTCGCACCGCCATGACGCGGTCCCCACAGTGCCGCTATGCCTGCGGTAATAACCGCATACACATTCGCCATACTCGAACCCGCCGTGCGTACTGATGAGGTGCTGCAATTTTGTTCGTGATCGGCATGGAGAATAAAAAACATATCAATGGCATCGACAATATCTTGGTCTAATTGATAATCACGGACTGGCGAAGCAAACATCATGTTTAAAAAATTACTGGTGTATCGGTATTTAATAGATGGATAAACTAACGGTTCACCGATAGATTTTTTATAAGAAAACGCCGCGATGGTTCGTACTTGAGACACTAAATTAGCAACAATTTGTATTTCCGTCTCTTCATCGAGCTGATCGGGGACAGGATAAAAAGTAGATAATGAAGCCACCATGGTGGCAAGAATGCCCATAGGATGAGAGCCACGCGGAAACCCGTTAAAAAAATGATGCACATCTTCATGAATAATTGATGATTCATTAAGACGGGTGGAAAAGCTCAATAATTCATTGCTATTAGGCAGTTCACCATGCAGCAATAGATAGGCAACTTCGGTA
The DNA here is from genome assembly GCA_002380945.1 of Methylococcaceae bacterium UBA4132. Lineage (GTDB taxonomy): Bacteria > Pseudomonadota > Gammaproteobacteria > Methylococcales > Methylomonadaceae > UBA4132. The sequence continues at coordinate 38,752 of DFWO01000126.1, forward strand.
AATCGAGATTTTTCAGCCAGTTCTTCTATCGGATAACCGCGATAACGTAATATGCCTTTTTCGCCATCGATATAAGTGATGGCACTTTCGCACGCGCCTGTATTGCCGTAACCATCATCCAAAGTGACATAGCCTGTTTCGCTACGCAGTTTAGTAATATCAATGGCTTTTTCACCCTCAACGCCCATGTAAGTGGGCAATGTGTAGCTTTTATCTTCCAGCGTTAATATGGCTGGTGTTAGCGTTTTTAATTTGTCGCTCATGTCAGTCAATCTCAATAGTTGTTAAAAATTTAGCGATTACGATGGCGTAAATCCAGCGTGAATGGATACTCTGTACTCAATTCTTCGGCTGGCGGTGTCATGCGTCTAGGCACAGCATCGGCAACACTAAAACAGGTTAAAAATTCTTTATCGGAAGGCTCAGTGGGCGAACCAGCCAGCGGCGGGCGTATGACAACAGGCTGAGTGGGCGTATGCCCATAATCCCAAAAACGCGTCATGCGCCGTGTTTCCGCGGCAAAATCATTGACGGGGAAATCGTCATAACTACGTCCACCTGGATGCGCAACATAATAAGTACAACCGCCCACTGAATGCCCATTCCAAGTATCAATCACATCAAATACCAGCGGCGTGTGTGGCGCAATGGTCGGATGCAATGCCGAAGGCGGTTGCCATGCGCGGTAACGCACACCCGCGACAAATTCACCGTTACGCCCTGTTGCTCGCATCGGTAAGCGTCTGCCATTACAAGTGATGACATAGCGTTTTTCGGTAAACCCTGTCACTAATACCTGTACGCGTTCAACCGATGAATCGACGTAACGCGCCGTCCCCGTGCTACTGACTTCTTCACCTAAAACGTGCCACGGTTCAATGGCAAAGCGTAATTCCATATCAATACCATCGACCAGCGTATTGCCATAGCGTGGAAAACGAAATTCAAAAAACGGGTCTAACCATTCCAGTTCAAACGCAAAACCTGCGCGTTGTAAATCTTTCGTGATTTGTTTTATATCTTCACGCACATAATGCGGCAACATGAATTTATCGTGTAACTCAGTTCCCCAGCGTACCAAATCATGTTTGTATGGTTCGCGCCAAAACCACGCAATTAATGAGCGCAATAATAAATTTTGCACTAATGACATCCGCGCATGAGGTGGCATTTCAAACGAACGCAGCTCCAAAATACCCAAGCGTCCTGTTGAACTATCAGGTGAGTAAAGTTTATCAATACAAAATTCAGAACGATGGGTGTTCCCTGTTATATCGGTCAGTAAATGGCGCAATAAACGGTCCACTAACCACGCTTCAGGCACTTCACCGTCAGGGATTTGTTGAAAGGCAATTTCCAGTTCATAGAGTTTTTCATCTCGCCCTTCATCGACACGCGGGGCTTGGCTGGTAGGACCAATAAACATACCCGAAAATAAATACGACAAACTCGGGTGATGTTGCCAGTAAGTAATCAAACTGCGTAATAAATCGGGGCGGCGCAATAATGGGCTATCACTGGGCATTTCCGCCCCCATTGTAATATGATTACCGCCACCTGTACCTGTATGGCGACCATCTTGCATAAATTTTTCTGTACCCAAGCGGCTTAGCCTAGCTTGTTCATAAAGCATTGTGGTTTTTTCGACCAATTCTGACCACGATTTAGAGGGATGAATATTGACTTCAATCACACCAGGGTCTGGCGTGACCATTAAGCGTTCAATACGATAATCACGCGGTGGCTCATAGCCTTCCAACACCACAGGCGTTTTCAGATTGTCGGCGGTGGCTTCAATTGCCGCGACCAGCTCAAGATAATGTTCCAACGTTGTCAAAGGTGGCATAAAAATATGTAACCTCCCCTCCCTAGCTTCCACACACAATGCAGTATGTGGCACCTCCACTTCTACGGTGTCATCATCGCCTACGTCTTGCTCAATAATGTCAGGATGCTCGTTGATTTTTTCTTCGATGTGATTATAACGTCTAGCCACTTCACCATAATCACCCAATTCGGGTAAATCAGTAAATAAACATTGTGGCTCATGAGTATCACGTTTATCAGGCGCGACCCACGGCAAACTGGCTAAGGGTAAACGCATTCCTATCGGTGAATTACCTGGAATTAAAAACATTTCACCACGGCGAAAATCCCAAGGACCACTTTGCCAGCTTTGTTCAGACCAATTCCACTTAATCGGCAATGCAAAACCTGCGGGTTGATTTAAACCTGTGTCTAATAACTTGGTGAGCGTTTTGCGCTCAATAGAATCTTTTAGATTGCTTTTTAACGGGTTAATATTTTCTGGCAATGTGCCTTCTTGCCAAAGATGATAAAAACTATCTTCAAACGCTGTGGCGATATAGCGAGCATGAATGCCTAAACGCTGGCTTAGTTGCTTAATAAACTGTTGTGCTTGTTTAGCAGTGTGTCCGTAATCCTGATTAATGTCAGCCAGCAAGTCTGGATTATGCCAAGTGGCTAACCCATCTTTACGCCAAAAAATGCCATATTGCCAACGCGGTAACGGTTCACCTGGATACCATTTACCTTGACCATAATGCAGCATCGCGCCTTTGGCAAACGTATCACGCAGCCGCATGGTCAATTGTTGTGCAAGTTTACGCTTATTTGCACCATCAGCGTGCGTATTCCACTCATCACCTTCCATATCATCAATCGACACAAAAGTTGGTTCACCGCCCATTGTCAGCCTAACATCATCTTCTATTAACCGACTATCGACGTACTGCCCTAAAGCATCAATGTGATACCACTGTTCATCGGTATACGGTTTTGTCACGCGCGGGTCTTCGTGCAAACGTTCTACGGTATTACTAAATTCAAACTCTACTTCGCATTCATCCATCGCGCCTGTCACAGGTGCAGCACTGGCAGGATCAGGTGTACAAGCGAGTGGAATATGCCCTTCACCTGTTAATAATCCAGACGTAGGGTCTAATCCTATCCAGCCTGCACCAGGAATATAAACTTCCGTCCACGCATGTAAATCAGTGAAATCGTGTTCAGGACCAGAAGGACCATCGAGTGATTTTATATCAGAGGTCAGTTGTACCAAATAACCCGATACAAAACGCGCCGCTAAGCCAAAATGCCGTAGTATTTGCACCAACAACCATGCAGAATCACGGCATGAGCCACTGCGTATTTTCAGTGTCTCTTCACAGCTTTGTATGCCCACTTCCATGCGAATGTTATAGCTAAGTGCTTCAAAAACCGCACGATTTACATCGACTAAAAAATCATTAATAGATCGCTTGCTGGCATCAAAGTCTTTTAACCATTGCTGTAACAATGGTCCTTTTTCGGTAATTTCCAGATACGGTTGCAGTTCCTTTTTTGTCAGTGCATCGTAATCAAAGGGATACTGCTCGGCATAATCTTCAACAAAAAAATCAAACGGATTAATCACTGTCATGTCAGCAATCACTTCCACTTCAACACTGAGTTTTTCGCATTTCTCAGGAAATACCACGCGGGCAAGAATATTGCCAAACGGGTCTTGTTGCCAGTTGATAAAATGATTTTTCGGTTCAATACGCAAGGTGTAGGCTTTAATGGGTGTACGGCTATGTACCGCAGGACGTAATCGAAATACATGCGGCGATAAACTGACAGCTCTATCAAAGCTATAAATCGTTTTGTGACGAATGGCGACGCGAATGGTCATAATATTTCTTCCTATTGCCCGATGTTGTATTAGATTTTTGCAATAACAGCTTTTTTATCGCTGCATATACTCAATACATAAGCATAAACCATTCCATATTTTGATTTCTTTGCAAAAATCAACACAAGTGTTTCTTGATATTGATTAGTTTGTTGCTATTCGATAGCAGTGAAAAGCCCCAACAAAGTTGGGGCGTATTGAAAGGTTATAAGTTGGGGCGACCTGATTCTAAAATCACGGCATCCATATCAGGGAATTTATGTGCCATATTGGCATGGAAAAGTTGATTGAGTTCTTGGCACGCCGCATGATACGCAGAACTGTCCTGCCACATATTCGATGGATTGAGATTGCGTTCATCCACCCCTGCAACGTGTTTAGGTACTCGCAGGTTATGCTCAGGAAGTAGCACGGTGTCTTCATCATGAATTTTGTTGTGCTGTATGGCATGAACAATATTTCTGGAGGTCGCGATAGAAAACCGTCTGCCCGCAGGAGACCCCATAGGACCACCTGTCCAACCTGTGTTAACCAGATAAACTGGCACATGATGCTGGCGCAATTTTTCTTGAAATAAATCAAGATAGTATTTACTTAACAGTGGAAAAAACACCTCGCCAAAATAGGCACTGAAAGTCGGTTCAAAATCGTGCAGACTATTCGCTTCGGTACTGCCGATTTTTGTGGTGTATCCTGCGGCAAAATAATAAGCTGCCTGTTCAAATGACAATTTTGCAACGGGTGGCAATACACCATACATATCACAGGTCAGAAAAATGATTGCATCTGGGTGTCCAGCGTGTTCACCTGGATAAACATCCTCAATAAATTCCATTGGGTAGAGTCCGCGAATATTCTCAGGACCTATTTCAAAATCGGGCGTGCGATTATGATCGAGTACCACATTTTCCATGATAGTGCCAAAGCGTAGCGCGTCCCAAATCAACTGCTCGCGTTCTCGCGTAATGTCATGTAGTTTTGCATAACAGCCGCCTGCTATATTAAAAATACCATTCGGTCCCCACGCATGACCGTCATCACCAATGAGCAGACAATCAGAGTCGGCAGAAAGTGCGGTTTTTCCTGTCCCTGAAAGTCCGAGGAAAAGAGTAACGCGCCCTTCTTTTTTGGTGATATTCGCACCGCAGTGCATGGTCAGAATACCCTCCAGAGGTAACAGTGTATTCATGGCGGTAAAACAGGCTTTCCATTGACAGCCACCATAAGTACGGTTGGCAATCAAAATGACTTGCTCATCTAAGTCGATAGCAATCACACCATCACTATGCGTGGAATCTCGTTCTGGAATGGTAATAAATGACGGCACACTTAATACAGTCCAAGGCTTTTTACTGCCGTCATGTTGTTCTTGAATAAAAAAATGTCGTCCAAAAAGTTGATGCCATGCGTATTTCGTTGCAAGACGTAGCGGTTGACGGTATTGGCTATCTTTACCGATATAAAGATCGTCAGAGAAAAATAACGGTTCACCGAGGTTTTCCACATGCTTCATGACTTTAGCCATAAGCGCGAGAAAAGCTTCGCGGGGCATTTCTTTATTGACTGAATTCCAGTTAATCTGTGAAGAGTATTTACCCTCAACAATATAGCGATCAGCGGGTGAACGTCCCGTTCGATTGGTGTCCACACATAACGCGCCATTGGATGCTAAACGTGCGTTAATTGGCGGTTTGCATTCTCGTTGAATTGCGTGTTCGATAAGTTCTATATCGCTTTTGGGTCGTCTAAATCTCCCATGATTCCAAATTGTTTCGGTTAGGCTGACAGACTGATTTTTGCTCAAAGTTTGTTCTGGCATTGTTTGCCTCTTGCGCTATTTACGCGGTGTTGTGTATGTAAGTTGTAGGGTTTTAAGAAAGGCAGCATCACTGCCATCAAGTAGTTAAGCCGTCACTAGCATCAAGTTTTGCCGTAATAACGTAATTAATGAACCTCCTATAACAATTCGAGCAACCGATTTGTCAAAATAAGGCTATTGTTTCGCCTCAGATTGGCGCGTATGGGTCTATTCAATAATAGTTCTGGATTTAGTGTTACGCTACGAATGACTAAATCCAGAAAGCAAACATTATACCAATCGAGTCAGATGGCTAACGTGACAGAACTAATAATTATAATCTAGCGAGTAATTCGGCTTTCTTGGTACTGTATTCCGTATCGGTCAAGATGCCTTTATCTTTCAGAGCCGCTAATTTTTCAATCGCCGCAAAAATATCCGCTTCTTGATTGACAGCTCCTGTATTAATCGGACTTGTTTGCAAAGTAGTAGGTTGAATGGGTGTCTGAACAGGAACATTATCAATAGAAATAATGGGGAGCGTACTCACATCTACTAGCCCATATTGACTGGTAAACGTAATTGAACCGCCCACTGATTGTTGTTGAGAAAAACCACCAATTTGATGATCCAGCGTATCGTAAAGCGTTACATGACCATTCACCTCAATCGCCAACCGCCGAATAGTCGCAAAATACGCATAACGCACGTTATTTTGCGCACCTGTGCTGTTAGGAAATTGCAAACCCGCAGGCCACCAATTGCCAGAACTGCCCGCAGGTGGCGGTACAAATAAACTTACTGCTGATGTAGCACTGGAATTATTTTGTTGCTGATTCTGATTCCCGCTGTAGTTGCTTTGTTGCTGAGAGCCTTGGCTTTGTGACTGAAAACTGCCGCTTTGAATCAAATCGGGTTGATTGGCAATCAAATTAGCAAGTTCTTGACATAAGTTGCCAACACTGTTTTTTAAACCATTATTGAACATATCGCCCAACATAATCATGCCGCCGCGCATCCACTGACCCGAACCGCCAAATTCAGGATGATTAAACTGCGCCATAGAGCCGTTGCCACGAATCACTGACTGCAACATACTGAATACTGCATCAGGACTAAAATTATAACGTTGGGCGATGTTATTAATGATTTGTTGACCTTGCGGCGAAAGTTGTTGCATGAGAAAAATCCGCTGAATGAATGGAAATTATAAAGAATAAATCAGGCGCACTAGTATTGACGAATGGTCACCTGATTGGATTGATATTGAGTGTAAATGAACCACTCATTAAAATCACGTTTAATCTAAACATACGGTAAGTTTCCACAGTTACGCTTTAAATTGCTGTGAAACACGCTCTTTTTTAGTGCAAAAACGTAAGATTTCGTTCAACTTGGTGCATGAATCTCTAGATATAGCGCAGGCTGAGATAGGCTTGCGAATCCCAGTATTCACATTTTCATTGTGCTGGAATGCCTTGTGCCATCCCAGCCTACTTATATGAAGCGTTTCGACATAACCTACCGAGATTAACAACACCAAAGCACAATAATCACAAAGTATTGGCACAATATCTGCTTAAAATTTTCTATTACAGCTAACGTGGTTGCTGGAAAATTAACGCATTGCACAACATGAAGCCGAAACTGTCACACGATAAACTTGATAGTTACTATCAACAGGTACAAAACATCATTCTGAACAAACAGGATTGGGTGAGCGGTTTGTTACCTGCCAGTACCGCAGTAACTGTACATGGTAACTATACCGATGCGTGGGTCAGGGATAATGTTTACAGTATTCTTGCCGCATGGGGATTGGCATTGGCTTATCGGCGCGTCGATGAAAATCAGGGGCGAACTTACGTTTTAGAACAAAGCGTGGTTAAGCTCATGCGCGGTTTATTAACAGCGATGATGCGCCAAGCAGCAAAAGTTGAAAAATTCAAACAATCCCAACATCCCATAGACGCATTACACGCTAAATACGATACCAAATCGGGTGGCTGTGTGGTCGGTGATGATGAATGGGGACATTTACAACTCGATGCCACGTCGTTATTTTTACTGATGTTGGTACAAATGACTGCCTCAGGTTTGCGCATTGTTTTTACCATTGATGAAGTCAATTTTGTCCAAAACCTCGTTCACTATATCAGCCGAACCTATCGCACACCTGATTACGGTATTTGGGAACGTGGCAACAAAATCAATCATGGTATCGCCGAATTAAATGCTAGTTCGGTCGGTATGGCAAAAGCCGCATTAGAAGCCTTATCGGGATTTAATTTATTTGGCAAAGACGGCGGACAAGCCTCTGTTGTTCATGTGATTAGCGATGATATTGCCCGCACGCGTATTGCCTTGGAAGCATTATTACCCAGAGAATCCATTTCTAAAGAAACCGATTCTGCTCTACTCAGTATCACAGGTTTTCCTGCCTTTGCGGTCGATAATCAAAGCATACGCGCCAAAACTGAAGCAATTATTTACGAAAAATTGCAAGGTCAATACGGTTGCAAACGCTTTCTATTAGATGGACATCAAACTACCATCGAAGATAATCACCGCTCATATTATGATGCTCATGAATTAAAACAATTCATGGACATTGAATGTGAATGGCCATTGTTTTTTACCTATTTATTACTCAATAACTTATGCACAGGCGATAACGAGGCGGCTAACGAATATCGGCAAAAACTAGAAAGTTTGCTAGTCGAACAAAACGGGCAACGCTTACTGCCCGAAGTGTATTTTGTGCCTACTGATTTGATTAGTGCAGAAAAAGCCCAGCCACACAGTCAACAACGGCTGCCTAATGAAAATGTGCCATTAGTGTGGGCGCAAAGTCTTTTTATATTGGGCTGTCTTATTCAAGATGGTTTGCTTAGCATTGACGACATAGACCCGTTAGGACGATATAAAATCGTTAAACCATCGCAAGACTGCACACTGCAAATTCAGTTATTGGCGCAAGATGAGGTAGTACAAAATCGCTTAATGCAACACGGTATTGTCTCGCAAACCCTTGCTGAAATTGCTCCGATTCAAATACGCGAAGCCAGTGAATTAGCCGAAGCCTATACTCATGTTGGTAGAAATGATCGTATTGGTTTAACGGGGAGACCGTTGCGGCAGTTGCGTACCTTAGCAACCTCCAAGATGTACATTTTGGCAGGTGAAAAATTACTGTTTTTACCACAATGCCTTAATCAAAAAGGCTTTTATCTAGCGATGGATAACCGCTTATTGATTCAACGGTTACGCCTAGAACTTTCTTACATTCATAAACATTGGGATAGTGCAGGTAATCCGCTGGTAGTGATGAACATAAAGCACAATATGTTGGATGATCATCATGGTGACATTCTCATTAACTTTATTCGAGAACTACAACAAGGTGCTACGCAAGGTATTCCGATACAACTCGGTACTGTTTTAGACTTTGCAGAAACTGCTAGTCAGGAAAAAATTAATTATTTGCATGATTTTCAATTTTCTAAAGCCTCTTGGCAAGAAGCAGAACGCCCGTTTGCTCAAGTATTACCAATAGATAACTGTCCGTCTGCCCCATTGAATAGCCTCTTGTTAAGTGAATGGGAAATCAGTGCCGATGAAAGCCTGCTAGCACAATTAAAAACCAACGCTAATCTTTACGCACAACTTGAAGCCTTAACGTTACTCAGCTTACGTCATGGTTTGGATTACCCAACTGACTTAATCGCACAAAATGGGTGCGTGGCGCGGGTGCGTGATTTATTAGACGAGATTTATGAGCGGGCAGGTAATCAGCATATTTGGAATGTCGTCAGACGGTGTGCAGGCTTACTGGGTAAATACGATATAAATCTGGAACAAACCGCAACTGACATATTGGTACGGCAACACGCGCTTAGCTTAGGACGTGCCTATCGTAGTAAAGCCACGCTAACGCGCCCCGCCGATTCCTCTGACATTTTACATATTATTCGTAGCTACAATAATCATGATGCCAGTGAACACATCATTATTCAGGAGTTAACCATTTATCTGGGTATGTTAATCAAATCCAACGCAGAATTATTTACTGATATGCACACGGTACGCGTGGGGCATATTCTGCAATTGATTATCGTCAGACAACAACGCGAATTAGGCTGTGAGACATTGGATTTAGCGTTTAACAAAATACTGTCTTTGCCGCCTTATCAATTATTCCAAAAAGTCAAAGAAACACTGGCAGATTACAGCAACACCGAAGATCAATTGAATTTATCTCAAACACTGCATTATGAAGGCGATTGCCATGAACTAGGTAGTATGCGTTTCTCGGAAACTATCAATCCAACAAGAGGGCAACGGCAAATTGAAGATTGGTTCGCATGGCGTGAACAACAAGGCAGCGTAGGCAGAGAAAATTATACGTTTTATGCCAATATCTGGCACATATTGCATCATTGCAAAGGGCTAACCATCGGCGAAAAACTCAATAGTAACAATCGCTTGGATAGCGAGAACACCTTATCACAATCAACCTCAGGTGAACAAAGCTTTAAGTTACACGTCAATCATTTACTGAATAAACTTCAATCGCCCGTTTATCGCCAATTAACGGTAGAAGCACTCAATGCTATCGCCGCTATTTTTCATATTAATACGTCATTGCAGATTGACGATACGCTATTCACAGACACGCTTATCAGTCATGCAGTCAAAATGAACTGGCTACAATCACCACCTATCTATCAGCAAGATTATGAAACCAGTGAGCCGTTAGCATGGCAAGCATTTTACAAATTACCGCCACATAAAGTGGCTAATAGCATCCTCGATGCGTTAAACCATCTACTTAACAACGATTAACTAACGACCTTACCCTGATATTTTCAACGCCAGACTTTTTATAACTCACCCTATAAATACGAAAATGTTAAACAAATATTTTAACGAAATGTATGCTGATAACGGAACGGTTCGGGAAATTTACGAATTTTATAACCGTTGGTTAAAAGCCTTACCCGATGGCACATTGGAACGCAGAAACGCAGAAGCGGAATTGTTGTTTCGGCGATTAGGTATCACGTTTGCAGTTTATGGCGACAATAACAGCACAGAGCGGTTGATTCCGTTTGATATTGTGCCGCGCATTTTTGGGGCGGCAGAATGGCGACGTTTGGAACTCGGTCTCAAACAACGCGTGCGTGCATTGAACGCCTTTTTACATGATATTTATCATGAACAGGAAATTATTAAAGCGGGCGTTATGAATGCTCATCAGATACTAGACAATGCAATGTATCGTCCAGAAATGCGCGGCATTGATTTACCCAATCAAGTGTATGCCCATATTGCAGGTATTGACCTAGTAAGAGTTGCCGAAAACGATTTCTATGTATTGGAAGACAACCTACGCACACCATCTGGCGTTTCCTATATGCTGGAAAACCGTAAAACCATGATGCGATTGTTTCCAGAACTATTCGTTAATCATACCATCGAGCCTGTCGAGCATTACCCGCAAATGCTACTCGATACACTACGCGAAGCTGCACCGCCTAATGTCTCATATCCTGTCATCGTGGTCATGACACCAGGTGCGTATAATAGTGCTTACTTTGAACACGCTTTTCTTGCCAGTCAAATGGGTGTGGAACTGGTTGAAGGTCAAGATATGTTTGTGCATCAAAAAAAGGTTTATATGCACACCACCGAAGGGCCACAACAAGTTCATGTCATTTATCGACGCGTGGATGATGATTTTATTGATCCCCGCGTGTTTCGTGCCGATTCTGGTTTGGGCGTACCAGGTTTAATGGAAGCGTATTGTAGTGGTAATGTTGCACTGGCGAATGGCGTAGGAACTGGCGTAGCGGATGATAAATCCACTTACTTATTCGTACCCGAAATGATACGTTTTTATCTGGATGAAGAACCGCTACTGTCTAATGTACCGACTTGGCGGTTAAGTGAAGCTGACGATTTAAAATATGTACTCGCGCATTTGCCAGAGTTGGTCATCAAAGAAGTGCAAGGCTCTGGCGGTTATGGGATGCTGGTAGGACCGACTAGCTCGAAAGCAGAAATAGAAGCCTATAAACAACGCATACTGAGTGATCCCGCCAAATTTATTGCTCAGCCTACGCTTGCGCTATCTGCTTGCCCTACCTTAGTGGAATCAGGTGTCGCACCACGCCATGTTGATTTGAGACCGTTCGTTTTATCTGGCAAAGAAATCCGTTTAGTGTCGGGCGGTCTGACACGAGTAGCACTCACCGAAGGTTCGTTGGTGGTTAATTCATCGCAAGGCGGCGGCACTAAAGACACTTGGGTATTGGAGGGTTAACATGTTATCGCGTACTGCTGAAAATTTATTTTGGATGGCGCGTCATATCGAACGCGCCGAAAACACCGCAAGAGTATTAGATGTAGCACATCGTACTTCGCTACTCCCGCTGGATATTGAAGGAAGTGAGGCTTATTTATGGTACGCACCGCTGAATATCACAGGCTGCGCTATCAGTTATGAAGTCAAACATGGGCTTGCTAGAGCCGATATGGTTACGCATTACATGGCGTTAGATGCCGAAAACCCTGCCAGTATTTATAACTGTCTGTGGCTGGCGCGTGAAAATGCGCGAGCGGTACGCGGCGCGATTACTTCAGAAATGTGGGAAGTGATTAACGATACTTGGCTAGAATTCAGTCGTTTGCCACAACAATTGGATTACGAAAAGCTACAAGATTTTTTCGACTGGGTTAAAAATCGCTCCCATTTATTTCGTGGTGTGACTTTAGGAACAATACTTAAAGACGTTGGACTGAGTTTCATAAAACTAGGTACTTTTTTGGAACGTGCTGATAATACTGCCCGCATATTGGATGTGAAATATCATATTCTCTTACCCAGCGTTCACGATGTCGGCGGGGCAGCGGATTATTATCAATGGGGTTCATTACTCAAATCAGTCAGTGCTTTTGAAGCCTATCGTAAAATTTATCGCGATGTTATTTCGCCGCGACGCGTTAGTGAGTTGTTAATTTTAAGAGACGATATGCCGCGCTCGTTACATGCTTGTATGAATGAAGTAGAAGCTGCACTCATTGATATTAATGGCACATCAGGTCAAGAAGCGCGTCGTCTGGCGGGCGAACAACACGCCGCGCTACATTTTGGCCGTATTGAAGATGCGTTTGACCAAGGTTTACACGAATATCTCACCGATTTTTTGAAAAATACTGCCCTGCTGGGAAAAGAAATTCGCAATGCCTATTTATCGCGCCATGACACGATATTGTCTTAAATAAACATTCTACTAAGCCCGCTATTCAGAGTAGCGGCTGCGTAGCTTTTTTGCTAAATCACAGTAACTGAGCAATGCCATAGTCGGAGCAGAATTCAAGCGATTCTGCCCGAATTCCCTATGATTTAAGTGACAGAAAAGTCATGGCAAATAAATCCGCCAATCCATACCACCTAACGACTTGCTTCTGCCGCCGTCTAATTTACCACCTAGCATTTGAATAATCTCATGCACGACACTGACACCAATACCATGACCATGAATATTTTCATCTGCCCGTGTACCACGTTTTAAAATTTGATTAAATTTACCGACAGGAATGCCCGCACCGTCATCTTCAATATGTAATAACAGCGAATAATTGCGCCGATCTTTGCGTGGATTCAGTTCAATGCTGACTTTGACACGACGCTTACACCACTTACAGGCGTTATCCATTAGATTACCGACAATCTCATATAAATCGCCTTCTTCACAATAAATAAAGCAGTGTTCGGGAAGCACCAGTTCAAAATGAATGGCTTTATCTAAATACACTTTACTTAACGAAGTATGGATTTTTTGAATCACGGTGCAGACATTCAATTGCTTAATCACCGTATGTTCTGCTTTAGCCGAAGCGCGTTGTAATTGATAGGTGATAATGTCATCCATACGAGCAATCTGCTCGTTCACTGTATCTTTATGGTCGGCAAAATTTTCCGTACAACCGCGTAAAATGGCGAGTGGGGTTTTTAAACTGTGGGCTAAATCAGCCAGATGATGACGGTGGCGTTCTAAACGCACCCTTTCATGAGCAATAAACGCATTCAAATTACTGGCTATGCCTTGTAATTCGGTAGGATACTGTCCATCTAACAGCTCTTTTTTACCCTCATCAATCGCTTCTAAGTCTTGTACAATACGGCGTAGCGGCTTTAATCCTGAACGTAATACCAAAAATCGCACCAATAACAACGCCAGTCCCAACACCGACATAGAGGCTTGCAAGGATTCATTGAGCTTATTGACCTGCTCACTGGCAAACAAATCGCCTTCACTGACTATGACAATAAAATCACGGTCTTCATTGTCGGCATTTTTTAGCAATACCCGTTTTTGTAATACATAACGCGGTTTGCTTTTATGCGTATTATCTTTGAAAAAAACCGTTTGATCTCGTTCCAATTCAGCGTGTGGTTTTATTACTTTAAGGTCTTTTTCAACAGACGGCGAATGCCAGACTTCCTTATTATCATGATAAATAAAGCCGTATAAATCCGATGAGCTATCACCAAATCGTCCTTCTCTAAAATGATAAGGCATCGTTAATTTATTGGCAGAATCCGATTTAACCACCGCTTCTTGTAAATCAAGTTCCAAATAGCGAATAAAACCTTGTAGTCTATCTTTAGCAAAACCATCAATCACCACCGTGTCAAACGTCAACACCACCAGCGCGAAAAAGGCAATCAGCACCAAACATTCCGAAAAAAACAACCGTAAGGTAATTGACTTAGGCATGAGTTGCTTCGTTAAGTATGCAGTAACCGCGATTGCGTGAAGTCACGATAGGTTTACGCGACCCGTCAGGATCAATTTTCTTTCTTAATCGCCCGATAAACACCTCAATCACATTGCTGTCCCGATCAAATTCTTCATCATAAATATGCGCGGCTAAAGTGGTTTTAGAAATCCATTTACCTTGATGAAATAATAAATACTCCAACACTTTATATTCATAAGCGGTTAATTCGATTTTCACCCCCGCCACAAACACTTCTTGTGCCACCGTGTTGACACTAATATCGTCATGAGTCAGAACAGGATGCGCCAAGCCTACTGAGCGGCGAATCAGTGCGTTAATCCGCGCCAGCAATTCCTCATATTCAAAGGGCTTCGTCACATAATCATCCGCACCAGCATCCAAGCCTATTACTTTCTCCTGCCAACTAATACGCGCCGTTAAAATCAAAATCGGCACGGTAACGCGATATTTGCGCAACCGTTTAATCAATTCAATACCCGAAAAATCAGGCAAACCCAAATCTACGATAGCCGCATCAATCGGATACTCGTTACCCATATATTCACCATCCTCGGCTGTATGCGCGACATCCACCGCAAATCCTTTGCCGACAAAATAGCGACGCAACTGCTCGCAAATCAATTTTTCATCTTCAACTATTAAAATACGCATAGTAATTTCGTGTGCTGGAATAAGTTAGACATACTATCGCATCAATGAGGTGAACTGAAAATGAATAAAGTGATATGTAATAAGTTGCGTTAGGATATAAAATAATTAATTATTATCAGTAACATCTAATGCCACAAACTTTCCTAATTGGATAAACCAAATGAGCGAAGTATTCAAAATACTTGGACTAGTAATCACTGGGATTTTATTGGGTTTATTAAATCGTTCAATGAGGGATGTAAATTTCTGAAATAACGTACAAAGTTTCTAGAATTTGCAGTCTTAAATGTGTTGGTGCTTGAATTCACTGGTTAACTCCGTTAAGTAGTGTTGACGACAGCAACATTATATTCTGTCTTCGTAACTTTCTAGTGAAGAAGGTTATTAAAAACAATAAGGGCGACCTAAGTCGCCCTTATAAAATACCTAGCTGATAGCAGAGATTAATCTTCAGAAACCACATCAATTCTTTTTGGTTTTACAGCTTCACGTTTAGGGATGGTAATTTCTAATACGCCATTTTTACATTTCGCACTGATAGCATCACTATTGGCAGAATCAGGCAAACTAAAGCGGCGATAAAAAGACCCATGTACGCGTTCTACACGTTTGTAACCCTCTTGCTCGGTTTTAGCTTCGCTTTTTTTCTCACCTTTAACCGTTAAAACGCCAGCTTCCATATTTATTTCAATATCCTCTGGTTTAACCGCAGGAATATCGGCATAAACAACAAATTTATCAGCTTCTTCTTTTATATCAACAGCAGGAGTCCATTCAGCGGTTGATACTGAACTATTCTCACCATTTTGAACGTCATGCGAACGCTCTAATTCTTTTTGTAATTGATTTAATAAACTCCACGGTTCATAACGAATGATAGCCATTCCACGTCTCCTAAATTAAACAAATAATTATCAAGAAATGAAAGCATCAAACTGCTTTCGTGGCAAAGAATAGCGACTGAATTTTATTTTTCAAGAGGGGGAAAATAACGATTTTTTAGTCGGGCTAAAATAGCCAGACCTTATAGATTTAACGTGAATGCAGTTTAGAAACAAATACCTAATACCATAAAAATAGGCAGTTGTTTATTGGCAAACGCATGGGCTTGAATGACTAGCTCCATTTCACGGAATAATGAATCAGGAATATCATTTAACAAATCTTGCTGTTCAGTCGTCAGATTAAGCGCGTCAATATGATCAAGATAATAAGCAGAACAGGCAAAGGTTAGTTTGGCAGCCGATAATAAACTAGCAGTTTTAGAAAATGACAAAGGTTGCCAGTTACGATTGAAATATTCATGAACTAGATAGCTATGGCTATGATTTTTTAGTTTTGCTAGGCGTTCAGAGACATTGGGATTAGTCTGCACATAACTGGGATTAGTGGCTAATAGTTCTTCCGCAAAACCTAATGCAGAGTCAAAACGCGATACACTGCCCTGCCCTTGTGATCCCATAATATCAGCGTGTTCAACCAGTAAATCACGCATCGGCATCATTGTTGCCCAACCAGGTTGGGTGTTATAACTTACATAAACCACATCGCCGACTTTTAATTTACGACGTAAAAAATCCACGATAACGGCACGATTTTCATCACTAATCCAACTCCATACCCCGTGCAGAGCGATATAGTCAAAATCAGGTAAATCAGTGCGACTACAAAAGTCAGCAAAAGCTTGTTCAGCTAACTGCGCATTGCTACCCAAAGCTTCTGCCAATTGCTGGGCAAACTGAGTATGAGCGGGATAAAATCAGTACCAAACCACTGCACCACCGACGCAGCAACGTGTAAGTTGACGCTCATGTCTTGACCAAAACCCAGTTCACACGCCGTGCCAACTTTGGGAAACTATAGCTCCATATTTAAAAAAGCCAAGCGTATAATCAATGTCGGCGACATAGCCATCAGTCCAATCGGTCATGAAAAAGTCTCGGTGATGTTATAGTGAAAGGTGTTATTTATTCGAAAATAAAACAGCTTTGGCTGTTTTCTCAATAGCTGAGGCTATTGAACTCTTGTCAATTACTACGCACAGCGTTCAATCATTTTGGCGGCTTGTTCAGCAAATTG
>DFWO01000126.1:56039-67537 GCA_002380945.1 Methylococcaceae bacterium UBA4132
ACATAGCGTTTGCCATATTCCACCCGCACCAATTCATCCCACGCCATTTTATGTTTACCGCTGGGTGATTTCTCGTGTAGAAATTTAGGGTTTTCAGGATCAATGGTTAACGTATAAGTACCAAACATATTGATTTTTTCTTTGTTGGTATAGTTGTTAAGAATTTGCCGACGCAAATCTAACATCATGATTTTTGGTGATAATAATGCCCACAAAATGGCAATCACCAGAATATAAGCAGAGGATTTAGTATCGCCATAATAGAAATAATAAAAAGAGCCGATTAAGCCCATAATACCAGGAACTATCCAACGATTTTTTCTTATGTTCTGCTGTATATCTTCATTTCGCATGAACTGGATTTCATTGAAATGGATTAAATCTTCTTCTTGGAACTCGTATTCGATTTCAAACATGATTAAGGTGTAAAGGTTAAGGTTTAAAATGGCATAAGTTGGGTTAGCTATGAGCTTGTCGAACAGCGTAACCCAACGTCTACCCTAAGTTAGTGCATTTTAATTTTTGAATAAACGCTACGGCGAAAGGAATTAGATAGCGTCAACATTGCAGTTCTAAAATAGCCGTGTATCGCTATTTGGTGCATTTTATATAAAGACAAGTAAACCAGTTTAGCAATAAAGCCGCCGATACTGACCGTCCCCATCAAACTGCCCATCAAATTACCCACAGTCGTATATTTACCCAAGGACACAAGCGAGCCGTAATCATAATAAGTAAACTTAACTAACGGTTTGCCTTTTAAGCGATTAACAATGGATTTAGCTAAGGTAGAGGCTTGTTGATGTGCCGATTGCGCTCGCGGTGGCACATTGCCACCATGCCCTTCCCAGATACACGCCGCGCAATCACCCATTGCAAAAATATTGTCGTCACTGGTTTTCAGCGTGCTATCAACCACCAACTGATTGATATGATTGGTTTCCAAACCATCCAAGTCTTTCAACCAATCAGGGGCTTTGATACCTGCCGCCCAGACTTTAATATCGGCTTCAATAAATTCACCGTCATGGGTAGTAATACCCTCGCGCGTGATTTCCGTCACCCGCCGCCCCATGCGTAAATCCACGCCTAAACTAACTAATTGCTGTTGTGTGGCAGTGGCTAATTTTATCGGTAACGCGGGTAATAATTGCGTTGCCGCTTCAATGATAGTCAGTTTAACGTCGCTGGTTTCTTGCAAACCGTACATCGCCAACACATTGGTGACTTCATGCAGCTGCGCCGCTAACTCAACGCCTGTTGCACCTGCACCCACGATAGCAATAGAGAGCGGATTATCAGCCGTTTTACCGATATATTTTTTAATATAGGATTCAAATAAATACTTTTGAAACTTAAAAGCTTGCGAAGTAGTATCTAAAAACAAACACTGTTCCGCCACACCTTTAATATTGAAGGTATTACTGACACTACCGACTGCCATCACCAACGTGTCATAACTAAAAGTGCGGCTGGGAATCAACTCTTCACCGTTATCGTTAAACGTTGGGCTAACGTAAACTTCTTTTTTAGCACGGTTCAAACTTTCCATTTTACCTAAGCGAAACCGAAAATTATTACGGTAAGCTTGTGCTAAATATTCCACTTGCTCAGATTCATCCAGCGTACCCGCTGCCACTTCATGCAGCAACGGCTTCCAAATATGCGTTGCTGTTGCATCAATCAGAGTAATTTCAGCCAAGCCTTTTTTACCCAACTTACGCCCTAAATTGGTCGCCAATTCCAAGCCTGCCGCGCCGCCGCCGACAATGACTATTTTATGTTGTTCAGCCATACACTTTCCGCCTCAATAAACGTGTTGTTGTGTCAACATTATAACGAATCAACACTAATGCGGCTGATTTTAATCAGCTATATTATAGTTACCAAATCGTAGCCTGTTGTAAAGTAGCAAATACAAGAATTAGCTATAAATCCTAAATTCTACTAAGCTCCATTTGGGCTACTTGCTGAAAATGAATAAAGAGCCATGTAATAAATTGGGTTAGGATATGGCTATTAGCGGCGTATAAGCTTATAAAATGTTAAAAAATTAGGCTTAGTGGCGAAGATGATGAATCATGAACATCATCCTTGTTATCTGTGTGAGGACACTATGAACAAATTTATATCTTCGTTCTTCATAATGGGGATTATCTTGATTATTCAAGGCTGTGCTGTTTCTACGCCCTATGGCTCAGCAAGCTATTACGGTGGCTATTATTCGCCTTATCGTTATTATGGTGGCGGTTATTACCCTTATTATCGTGGTTACTCACCTTATTATCGAGGCTATGGGACTCAGCACTTTTACGGTTATAGTCCTAGGTATTACAACGGATGGGGAGGAAGTCATCACTGGGGTGGTTATGGATG
This sequence comes from Methylococcaceae bacterium UBA4132, assembly GCA_002380945.1. GTDB lineage: Bacteria > Pseudomonadota > Gammaproteobacteria > Methylococcales > Methylomonadaceae > UBA4132. Next base: position 58,416 of record DFWO01000126.1, read on the forward strand.
GCGCGGCGGACAGCATTATTGGGGTGGAGGTCATGGTTGGGGTGGACGGCGTTAGCATCATACAAGGCTGGAGTTGAAGCGTTGCAAGATGAATTCCCGCGCTAAAGCGCGGGAACTATGCACAATAAAACCGCAATAAATAATCGTATCCCTACCGCAAAGCAGGTGTTTGTAAGGCACTGCTGATGGCATGAGCAAAAGACGCGCCCATTTTGCCGATAAGTTTATCGAAAAATTCTTCTGACTCAGTAAAATCAACTAAACGGTCAGCACCAATTTGGTCTTTAGCGACTGAACTGTCATTACCAAACGCATCGGCAACGCCCAATTTAACACCCTCTTCACCTGTCCATACTAAGCCTGAGAACATATCGGGCGTTTCTTTTAAACGATTACCGCGACCGTCTTTAACAGCGGTGATGAATTGTTGATGAACTTGGTTAATCAAGTTTTGCATATATTGGGTTTCATCGGCTTTAGGTGGTGAAAACGGATCAAGCATGGCTTTGTGTGCGCCTGCGGTGATTAAGCGACGCTCTACGCCGAGGGTTTTCATGGTATCAACAAAACCAAAGCCATCCATAATGACACCGATTGAACCCACTAAGCTGGCAGGGCTAACGAAAATTTTATCCGTAGCTGAGGCGATATAATAACACCCAGACGCACACATATCGCTGACTACGGCATAAATCGGCAGTTTAGGATTGAGTTTTTTGATGTTTCTTATTTCTTCGTAAATATAAGCCGATTGGACAGGGCTACCACCAGGGGAATTGGAATGTAAAATAATACCTTTGGTATTTTTATCTTTTACTGCCGCGCGTAGGCTTTTAATGACGTTGTCAGCATTTACGTCTTTACCTTCGGCAATCACACCAACAATGTCGATAACAGCCGTATGTTCTTTACCATCAACGCCGATTTCTTTTTTCATGTTGGGATACAGCGCGACACCGAGCAATATGGCTAAATAACCAAAAGTCAGGACTTTAAAAAATACGCCCCAGCGTCTGGCGCGAGTTTGTTCAGTAATAGCGGCGAGTGCGACTTTTTCTAGCACTTCGCGTTCCCAGCCATCAGTTTTTTTCTCATTATCTTGTGAATTTTCCACGTTATTTACCTTAAGTAAGTCAATAATTCCGTTGCCAGCGATAAGCATAACAACGGTTCGTGCTGTTGTAGAATGTCTTTTGAATGTGCGCCACAACACACGCCTACCGATGAAATGCGGGCATTAGTTGCCATTTGCAAGTCGTGTATCGAATCGCCGACCATTAAGGTGCGTTCTGGCGTGCTATTTGTCACCTGCATAATTTCCAATAACATTTTTGGATCAGGCTTGGAAGCCGTTTCATCAGCACAGCGAGTGACAGAAAATAAGTCTTCCATCGCAGTTGCCTGTAAAGCTTCTTGTAGACCGTGGCGCGTTTTACCTGTCGCCACTGCCAGTGAATAACCTGCTTGTTTGAGTTCGACTAGCATCTCATAAATGTCGGGAAATAAATCATCGCGGCTGAGTTGTTTAGACGCATATTCTTTAGCGTAATGTTGGACTAATTGTTCATGGGTTTTAGCATCAACGCTAGGATGTAGCTTAGAGGTTGCTTCTTGAATGCTTAAACCAATAACATCTTTTGCTGCTTGCGCCTTTGGAATATCACAACCACAACGTTCTGAGGCGGTTTGTAAGCAATGAGTAATCCAGTCGATGGTGTTGATTAACGTACCATCCCAGTCAAATATCAATAAATCAAAGCGGTTGTTCATTTTTTAACAAGTTGTCTAATTGTGGAGGTAATGGGGCAGTGACAGCCATAGCAACGCCTGTCACGGGATGCTGAAAACGCAACACTTGTGCGTGCAAAAACATCCTTTTATAGCCTTTGTGGCGAAAATGTTTATTATCATCATCTTCGCCATAACGCTCATCGCCGACAATCGGATGCCCAAGGCTGGCGGCATGAACGCGGATTTGATGAGTGCGTCCTGTTTTCGGCGACGCTTCCACTAAGGTTGCCCCTGTATATAGCTGCAAACGTCTAAATAAGGTTTCCGCTTCTTTGCCTAATGGGCTAATCGACACCATACGCTCACCGCCTTTTTGCACATTTTTTAACAATGGCGCGGTGACGATTAATTTTTTGCGTTGCCATTGTCCGACTAACAGCGCGACGTAGGTTTTATGAATATGATTGTCACGGAATAACTCATGAAATAAGCGTAAGGCACTGCGTTTTTTGGCAATCACTAAACAGCCAGAAGTGTCTTTATCCAAACGATGCACCAATTCTAAAAACCGCGCTTCAGGTCGGATTAAACGTAAGCCTTCAATAATGCCCGAACTGACACCACTGCCGCCATGCACCGCAAAACCCGCAGGTTTGTTAATAATTAAAAAGCCATCATCTTCAAATAATACACTGTGTTGCAAAGCATCTTTTAAACCTTGTGGTATATAAGATTCTTCGGTACGTTCGGCGACTCGAACAGGGGGAATACGAATAATATCACCCGCCACTAAACGATAGTGAACATCCACCCGTCCCTTATTCACACGCACCTCGCCCTTACGGACAATACGATAAATACGGCTTTTAGGCACACCTTTTAAATGAGTGCATAAAAAATTGTCCAGCCGTTGATCGCTATGGTCTTCGGTAATTTCAATAAAAGTGACTTTGGGTAACACGCCTTGTGGTTCGTTGCTCATGCTTTAAATAATGTCAGTATCATGATGAAGAGTAAAAACAGTTAGTGTAACCAACTATAAGCTATCCGCAAATGACAATAAATGACGCTAACAAATTCGCTAAGCCAATAAACGGTAAAAATAAGCCATTTTGAATCAATATAATGCTTGGAAAAATAACCATTAATAAGTAACATAGCCGCAGTCGGGACACGCTCATAATCAGACTTTAAACGCTTAAACAAGTTAGTTAGACGGTTTTGCAAAAAACCGCTGTATGTCGGCGTTGATGAGTAAGTGTTTATTCAGTGGGTTTTGTAAAAAACGCACACTAAACCGACTTAACAAAACATCATGTTGTGCCTACGCACTTCATAATAAGAATTTTGGGTTCATCGTTCGACCCTAGACGCACGATTTATAATCCCTGTTTCAAAACAGAATTTACCAGCAAGACTGCCAACTATTGACTGAAAGTCTGTCCGTTGCCTTGAGCCGTTTGAAGCTCAAACTACCCACTACAACGCACAGATAATGGCATAAAACCATAAAAAACTTAGCCGCAAGTCATGATCAACCCTATCGCTCTGTATCAGTAAACTTAACTTAACGATGATTAAAACCAGTCAACTCAGTAAAATCTAAATGTGGAGCAGGACACTACAAGGAATATTGAATGAAAAGAATGCTTATCAACGCTACGCAAGCGGAAGAACTGCGAGTCGCTTTGGTAGACGGTCAAAAGTTATATGACTTTGACATTGAAATCCCATCAAAAGAACAAAAAAAATCCAACATCTACAAAGGCATTGTCACCCGCGTAGAACCCAGCCTAGAAGCCGCCTTTGTCAACTACGGCTCTGAAAAGCAAGGCTTTTTGCCGTTTAAAGAAATTTCCCCGCTTTATCGTCATGCCCAAGAAGGTGCGGAATCCGAAGGTCGCCGTCTTAGCATCAAAGACTTGATTCGTGAAGGTCAAGAAATTGTTGTTCAAATTGAAAAAGAAGAACGCGGCAACAAAGGCGCGGCACTGACTACTTACATCAGTTTGGCAGGCACTTACTTAGTCTTAATGCCCAACAATCCTAAAGCGGGCGGTATTTCACGACGTATCGAAGGCGAAACCCGCAGTGACTTACGCGAAGTCATGGCATCCTTAGAAATCCCTGACAACATGGGCTTAATCGTTCGTACTGCTGGCTGTGGCAAAAATGCCGAAGAACTGCAATGGGATTTAAATTACTTAATGCAGCTATGGGAAGCCATAGACCGCACTGCTAAAGAACAAACCGCACCGTTTTTAGTATTTCAAGAAAGCAACATCATCATTCGTGCCTTACGCGACCATTTACGCGGCAATATTGACGAAATTCTTATCGACAACGAAGACGCATTTAAACTGGTACAAAAGTTTTTAAAACAAGTTATGCCGCATTTCTTGCCCAAAGCAAAATTGTATCAAGACTCTGTGCCATTATTTAACCGCTATCAAATTGAATCACAAATTGAAGTTGCTTACGGACGTGAAGTATCGCTACCTTCTGGCGGCTCTATCGTCATTGACCACACCGAAGCACTCACTTCTATCGACATCAACTCAGCACGCGCCACCAAAGGCAGTGACATCGAAGAAACTGCGCTTAATACCAACCTAGAAGCGGCGGACGAGATAGCCAGACAACTACGCTTACGCGACTTAGGCGGTTTATTTGTCATTGATTTTATCGACATGTTGTCCAATAAAAACCAGCGCACTGTCGAAAATCATTTGCGTGATGCCCTAAAAATAGACCGCGCGCGCATTCAAACCAGCCGTATCTCACGGTTTGGTTTACTGGAAATGTCACGCCAACGTATGCGTCCCTCCTTAGGTGATGCAACCCAACTGCCCTGCCCGCGCTGTAAAGGACAAGGTACGATTCGTAATGTCGAATCAGTCGCGCTGTCAGTATTACGCGTGATTGAAGAAGACGCGATGAAAAAAGGCACAGAACGCGTTATTGCCCATTTACCGATTGAATGCGCCACCTTTCTGCTCAATGAAAAACGTAGCGTCATTGACCAAATCGAAAGTCGTCTGAAAGTGAGCATCATCATTTTGCCCAGCAGACATTTAGAAACCCCTGCTTACAATATTGAGCGTATCAAAGAAAAAGAAAGCGCGGACGAAAAACCTAGCTACTTACAAATCAAAGCCGAAGAAATCACCATTCCTGAGTTTGCCCAACAAATCAAACACCCGATTGAAAGAGCAGCAATTAAAGAATTTTTGCATGATTCACCTGCACCCATGCAAAACAAAAACGAAGCTGCCAGCTTAATTAAACGCTTCTGGAATAAACTGGTGAGCTATAGTGGCAGTCTTGATATAACCCCCGAACCTGTTGCAGAAACGACACCCGTCGCGCCCGCTATCGTTGAAAAAGCACCGCCTGCTAATGAAGGTCAACAACAAAATAGAAACCGTAACAACAGACGTGGTGGTAATAAAAATAGACCTGCACAAGAACAATCCACTACACCACAAACTCAAGAACCGCGTCCTAATCGCCAACCACGCGGGCCGGGTCGCAATGTCAGACCTAATCTCGCGCCTGTTGTTACCGTTGAAGCCGATGTAAACAGCGAAATTGTAGTTACACCTGTCACACCGACGATTATTCCAGAACCTGAATTAGTCACTGAAATCGTTAGCACCACAGAGACTGACATTGCGATAGCCACTGAAGAGCAAGCAGCTAAACCAGAAAGAAAAAACAATTCCAGAAGAGGCCCAAATCGCAGAAGACCGCGTAACCCTAACTACAAAAAACCTGAGACAGACAACGACGCACAAGCGCATCATAGCGAAGAATCGTCAAATATTGCCCCTGAGATAAACACTGAAGCAAGCGAACCGCGTCCTGCCAAAGTCCGTTCCTATGATCGTGAATTTGCCGAACGGGTAGAAAAAGTTGAACGTTCTGAACTCGCAGTGAATACGCCAAGTCCAGTCGAACATCATGCACCTGTTGCCGTTACAGAGTCTGCACCACCTAAAGCAGAAGTAAGCAAACCAGACTCAAACACAGAGTCAGAGTCTTAAAAACCGCATAAAAAAACCGTTCCCCCTGAGCTTGTTGAAGGGTGAACGGTTATAAATGACAAAGGAGTCAAAAAACGTGTTTTTTGACTCTTTTTTAGTTCAAATGGGTAATATCGTAGAGACGTTGAGTGCAATGTCTTTATTTTACACATCACAGGTTTTCTGTAGATACAAGGTTGGGGCGAGGTAAGAACCCCAACAGTTACATTAGCTGATGAATTTGTTGGGGCTCGCAAAGCTCACACATAACCTACGGGTTAACCTAACGTATGCGGTTACGGGTTATGTTCCAAATTCCATCAAACCCAGCTCTGCATCATGCAAATACATTTTTTGTTCTTGAGTTCCTATAAAATATATTTTTGGTACAGTAACTAACTGATTACAATTAAATTTTATAATACCCGCAATAACTGAATCTGTGGGTGCTTGAGGTAATTTTGATAGGTTTAGTGTCAACGAAAGAAGATGATGTGATTTTATTATTTCTAACTCATAGTCATCAGATTTTTCTATTGCAACCATTCTGTTTAAACGATTGGTTTCAGGATGTCCATAAACAGAAACAACGGGTATATCAAGCTCGACATTAAAAGTATAAACTTCTGTGCGAATTTTTATTCCTTCAAGCTTTTTACCACAAAGAACCATATTATGTGCTTCTAAATTATAAAAAATACATACTGGATAATTAAAGTCTTTTTGTTGATTTAAATAATATTTTAGCGTATTAAAAAGTGCATCTATAAAACCCGATTTCTCCTCTAGCTCATTAGCTACAGCAATAAGAGAGACATCCTGATGATTTTTAAAAAGCAATCTAAGACCAATATTTTTAAATCCATAATATGTTAATATCAGCTTAGTTTTTTTACCCCACTCTTCAATTTCAGCTTCTGAAAGCCGTTTTAAATCTCTTAGTACAATGCCATATTTATTTGCTTTGAGAATAGCCCCCTTAGTAAAACCAGAATCAGATACGGCAATGACCGTATCAGCTTGTAAACTGATTTGTCTTCCAATTAGTTCTTCAATCCATTTTGTATCCTGCGGGCTTTTATGAGTTCTACATTCAACATGAGTTATCAAACCATCTTTTCTGATTGTAATGTCAATCTGCCTACTTTGTTTTGGATTATCTGGGTCAGGAATTTTATCATTCCATTTAACTGCACTACCGTTATCAACAATTAGTTTATATATACGCTCAATTAATCTTTCAAATTCTTTATCTTTTGACATATTTATTTTTCCTTTCTTATACGCCAAACAAGTAGATACAAGCCCAGATGGAGCATAGCAGAATCTGGGATTCTTCATATTTCCCACGTTCCAACGCCAATCCATCCGGCATCATTCAAGCATTGCGTAATTCAACAATATTGTTATTGTGTAGGGTTACGCTACACTAAGCCAGTCTAGCTAATTTATGATTGCCAATCCTTCAAAAACTGGCAGTAATTCACAAACATCCAATTCTATATATAGAGGTAAAAATGAGTATCGGAGAAGTGTCGTTTTTTACGGGTATTGTCTTATTTTTTATAGGCATCATCGGCGGTGGCATTGATATAAAAGAAGTGAAGATACCGCAAATTGCAGGCGCGTCTCGATTTGCGTGCTTTATGGGTAGTGTCATATTCATTGTTTTAGGCTTGTATTTAAAAAATGCCATTCCTCCTGCTGTGGTTAGCAGTGCCATTGATACGATAGCGACTAATACGCCCAAAATCGACACGCCTGATACTCAAGCAAATAATACGACTGAAACAGCCGCTCAACCTGCTGTGACTAACAGCCAGACTCAATCAGACAACGCAGAGTTAGCCAAATACAAAGCCAAAGAGCAATTCGAAGAAGCAAATAAACGTATTAACATCGTTTGGAATGCCACCACTAAAGAAATCAGAGATGCGTTATCGCCCGAACAACTGCAATGGTTAAGGCAACGTGAAAGTGATTGCGCCCGTCAAGCCGCCAGTGAAGAAGCCAATGATAAGGTTATACAAGAAACCATTAAATATAACTGCATGGTCGCTATGACTGACCCTAGAATCGAGGTGTTAAAAGAAAAAATTGCGGCGGCTGCCGCTGAACAAACGGCGGTGTACGATGAACCTCAAGCTGTTGCAAATAACAATGCGCCAACCAATACTTCATCTATAGACAATAAAGCAGCACCTGATAAGCAAGCTCCAACAGAAGACACAGAGTTAGCCCAAGCAAAAGCCAAAGATGAACTTGATGAAGCAAATAAGCGCATTAACATCGTTTGGAATGACACGACCAAAGAAATCAGAGACGCTTTATTGCCAGAACAACGGCAATGGCTAAAGCAACGTGAAGATGATTGCGCACTTCAAGCTGCCAACAAAGAAGCGAACGATATGATGTTACAACAAGCTATTAAATTCCGCTGTATGGCGGCGATGACTGATCCTAGAACCGAAGAGTTAAAACAAAAAATTGCCACTATGACGCAATAACAAGAGATAGTTAACCTGAGTTTGACATAAGAGACTAAGCAATACCGTCATTCTGGCATGGATTGCCAGAATCTAGGACGGACACATGGATGTGTTAAAGTCTCGCCATCTATAGCTTCTGGATTGCGGCAATCCATGCCGCAATGACTGTGATTTGAAATTTATCAATGATTTCAAAGAGTTTTATGTCGTACTCAGGTTAGTTAACCTGAGTACGACATAAAGAAGCAACCTTTTTAAAAGGCTGAAAGAATAGAAGTTGTTCATACCAAAATTCTTTCAAAAAGGCTGCCTCCGATGATTTTACACCAACTTTATCTATGATGCTGACGATCGTGGTTTATTACCCAATGAGTAGTTATCGAACCTTCAAGTAGCTCTATCTCAAGTACTTGTTGGTGTATGGACGAGAAAAATTTCCTCGCTTACCGAGTTACAACCGTTTTATTGAATTGATGAGGGAGATTTTAGAGTCACTGACTGCCTTTATGCAGAGTCGTTGTGGTAAAAGTGCGGGGATTGCGTTTGTCAATTCGACCGCGTTACGCGTGTGTGAAAATAGCCGCATTCCCAGTCATAAAACCTTTACTGAACAGACAAGAGGAAGTGAATCGTCAGCGGGCTGGTTTTATGGTTTCAAGTTCCATTTTACCGTCAATGACTGTGGTGACATCCTGTCATTCTGTCTAACACGCGGTAATGCCGATGATCGCATCCCTATCTCTGTGTGGCTAACACGTTGATTGGCAAACTGTTTGGCGATCGAGGGTATATCTCACAAAAACTCACCCCGCTACTCGCCAATCAGGATGTCGAACTCATTACTACCTTAAAAAAAGGGTATTGTTAATTAAAAATA
>DFWO01000009.1 GCA_002380945.1 Methylococcaceae bacterium UBA4132
TAATGCGCTTATTGATGGATATTCATGGTTTATCGTGGGATAAAGCATGGGCAATCACTAAAAGCACGATGGCTTACACTAACCACACATTGCTACCCGAAGCATTGGAAAAATGGTCAGTTGGTTTAATGAAAGAGCTGTTACCCAGAATAATGGAAATTATTTTTGAGATTAATGCCCGTTTCATGGCTGAAGTATCATCTCATTGGCCTGGTGATAAAGACCGTTTAGCGCGTATGTCACTGATTGAAGAAGGGCATGAGCAAAAAGTGCGTATGGCTTATCTAGCTATCGTCGGTAGTAATTCAGTTAATGGCGTTGCTGCGCTACATTCAAAATTATTGCAACAAGGTTTGTTCCATGATTTCTATGAGTTATGGCCACAAAAATTCAACAATAAAACTAACGGTGTCACACCTCGCCGTTGGTTGGCGATGTGTAATCCAGAACTGGCTGAATTAATTACAGATACTATCGGTGATGGCTGGATAACAGACTTATCTTTGTTGCAAAAACTAACGCCTTATGCAGATGACGCAACGTTTCGTAGTCGCTGGCACAAGGTTCAACAAGATGCTAAGCAAAGGTTGATTGAGTATAAAAAACAAGAACTGGATATTGATTTGGATGTCAACGCCTTGTTTGATGTTCAAGTAAAACGTATTCATGAATATAAACGTCAGTTATTAAACGTCCTGCATGTCATTCACTTATACGACCGTATCAAACGTGGTGATACCGCTAACTGGACAAATCGTTGTGTATTAATCGGTGGCAAAGCCGCTCCTGGTTATTTCATGGCAAAACGCATTATCAAGCTGATTAATAACGTCGCTAACGTCGTCAACAATGATCCTGATGTTGGTGACAAATTAAAATTAGTCTTTCTACCCAATTACCGCGTATCAGCCATGGAAAAAATTTGCCCAGGTGCTGATTTATCTGAACAAATTTCTACCGCTGGTAAAGAAGCCTCTGGTACGGGCAACATGAAATTCATGATGAATGGCGCGATTACCATTGGTACTTTAGATGGTGCGAACATCGAAATTCGTGAAGAAGTGGGCGATGATAACTTCTTCTTATTCGGTTTGACAGAAGATGAAGTGGAAGATTTACGTCATCACTATGATCCTGTTTCAATCATTCATGGTGACGAAGACTTACAACGCGTGATGAACTTGCTGGAGTGTGGGCATTTCAATCAATTTGAACCCACTACATTTGACTGCATCATTAACTCTATCAAAAGTCCTAATGATCCTTGGATGACCATTGCTGATTTCCGTAGCTTTATCAATGCTCAAAAACAAGTAGAAGCCGCCTATCAAGACACTGATCGTTGGACACGCATGAGTATTTTAAACACCGCGTGCAGTGGTAAATTTTCTACTGACAGAACCATTGCTGAATATAACAATGACATCTGGAAACTCACTCCAATCCACGTTGATAACAACTACTAATGCTACACATTGTTTTGTATGAGCCAGAAATTCCAGCGAATACGGGCAATATTATTCGGCTATGTGCCAACACAGGGGCGCAATTACACTTAATCAAACCCTTAGGGTTTGAATTAGATGACAAAAAATTGCGCCGCGCAGGTTTGGATTATCATGAATGGGTGGCGGTGCGAGTTCACGACTCGCTCGCCACTTTTCTAAGTGAAGTAAAGCCGCCGCGTGTGTTTGCCTTAACCACCAAAGGCAAACGCGTCGTCAGTGAGGTGAATTTTCAAGCCGAAGACGCGTTATTATTTGGCCCTGAAACGCGTGGACTTCCTGCCTCTGTCCTAACTGAACTGGGTGAGACACATTGTTTGTATTTACCAATGACCGCGACCAGTCGCAGTTTGAATTTATCCAACACAGTATCCATCGTGCTGTATGAAGCATGGCGACAATTGGGATTTGCGGGGGCGTTGATTAAATAGTCCCATCTCACACGACTGTATTGCATATACAACTAATTAAAGGGTGTAGCATTGCACACCCTTTTTTGCTTTTTGTGGATCGCACAGTCACAAACCCAAAGGTTTACAAATTGCCTCAACATCACAAAAATATAAGCTAACGCCAAAAATAACACATATTAAAAATTAAAATAGTTTTTGAAAAAAGGTGTTGATTGGTTTTCTGATGTTAGTAATTCAAAATGACGACCTAATGAACGTCCAACAGCCAAAATTGCGCTTGCGGCATTTGCTGTACCTGCAAAGCCCCATTGTCATTATCTGATTTTGTGCCGCCGCACCTCCCAAACCTAATTGAGCGATACGACCCGCAATATAAACGTCAGCAAGACAATTAGGGAAATCTTCATCAATATCGCATTCTTTCCACTGATTCAAAAAACTGGTAGAAAATTCACCTGTTGGATTATCAGCCAACTCAGTTACATCAGCATCTGAAAGCCGTCTAATAGCCATTTCACCATCTCTCAAGGGATAGCAATAAGCTGTTGCAGTGCCTTGTTTATTAACATGATGGTTGTTTATTAACCAATCTCTAAAATCGTTAATGGCAGGATTGTCTTTTCTGAACTTTCTGTACCCGTATGGGTGAAATTGTGTGATGAGGGTACTCTGCCACCCTCAAACGGTTGTCCCCACAAAGTCAGTTCACTATTTTCAAGTGCGTTGACCTGCTGATTGCCAATGTTAAGTTGATTATTAACTGGCTAGCTTGCGTTTACATTAACTTTATGTGGAAATAAAGCGGTTATACATCTCAAATCGTAACCAATCATAAAAAAACTGGCTTCCATTGTGTGCATTCTATTGGCTAAATCATCTTCGGCAGCAAATAGCTCAGGTTTTTGGCATTGTTAATTAAGAATAGTTA
>DFWO01000086.1 GCA_002380945.1 Methylococcaceae bacterium UBA4132
AAGGTACTGTTTGTATTGACATTTATGCCAGTTATTGACCTTCACGCCTGGCTCCTTGGCGGTTTCTTACACGGTCTTTTCGACTCAATCTCCTGTTTCACTGCCAATTCTCTAAATCCTGCTGTCTAACTTTGATGTGTTGATTTACTCATTAGGTCTCTCTTTTATTTCTTTCGTAAAGTTTAAAAGATTTTGTCCTGTTTAGTGTAGCCACATCAATTATGTTGTATGAAAGATTTTTATTCTGAGAGGGATTTAGTGGCTGGTTTCACCATATTCAGATTGCCAATGTAACTATTTCTATCATCAGACTTTATCAATCAGTTGTTGTCGCGCTTGTAACCAATGTTCTAAGGCGTACTGTGTTGGCAACCGCTTTGTTGCCAACGTTGGTATCCCAGTTGGCTAATTTTTTCTTCACTTGGTCGATCATCCCAATAATATTCGCACTGATTAGTGACAAAATCGTAAGGTAAGCGCGTAAAAATCCTGTCTGCCAACGATTTCTCCAGTGCAACGTAGGCAAGTATCCTGTAACGGACAGTCTTGTCCGCAACAGCGTGTTATATCGGGAATGGTAATTATTTTTGCTTTGTAGTGGCATGGAATACAAAACGTGTTTTGTACTCCTAATAGTTGTGTGCTTGCTTACCACATTAAATCGTCTGGCACGGCTAGCCTGAGTACGCGTCGTCTGCCTGTACAACGCTTGCGGTAGGTTCGTTATGTACCAGCACACTGTCCGCATCACGTTCGTTGATTTTTTTAGCGACTTCGGCGGTAACAACTTCATAACTTTTACCTAATTTGACAATGGCTAACTGCCCGTTAATCAGTTGGTTACGCATGGTTTCGGCGACATATAGCGTTTTTATTTTATTGTCATCAGTGAAGCGATAGGCAACACCGTCTTTATCTCTGGGCAGTTTATTTTGTTCTATCAGTTGTTTGACTTGCGCTAGTCGTTATTTTTTCAGTTCTTGTTGCTGATGCAGTTGGTTGAGTTCTTGATCTCTTGCCAGTTGTCCAGTGCGGGCTTTTTGCGCCAGTGCTTTGGCTTCATCACTCACGACCACATTATTTTTGCGTTGCAGTTGCGCTTGTTTGTGTTTTTTAGTTTTAGCGGTTTTGCTTGCGCGGCACTGACTAAACCCGATTTTAACAACTGCTCTTGTAACGATAATTTTTTGCTCATCAGTCGCTCGCTCCTTACGGTAACAAATGTTCGCCTATCCACAATTGTGCAATGGTTTCTCGTTCTCGAATCAAATGAACCTGAGAGTCATCGACCATTACTTCAGCGGTACGCGGTCTGGAATTGTAGTTAGAACTCATGCTAAAACCATACGCGCCTACACCAAATACAATGACATCATATTGTTTCAAATCGCTCATTTTGACTCCTGCTTAGTTATAGTTTACTTAAATGTGACTGTGCAAAATGCTTAAACCTGCCGCCTAGCTTCGATGATATTAGGCAGTTGGGCAATTTTATCGAGTACCTGACTTAACTGGTGGGTGTTTTCAATTTGAATGGTCATATTCAGTTCGCCTGATAAATCAGAGTTACTGTGCATAGCGGCACTAAAAATATGAATTTTCGATTGCGCTAAAATGTGCGAGACGTCATTTAATAAATTTTGGGCATTATAAGCTTGAACAATAATCGGCACGGCATGGGTAGTTTTTTCTGCACCCCATGAGACACCAATCAGTTGTGCCTGTTTTTCCGCGCTTAAATGCGTGATATTTTTGCAATCTTTACGGTGTACAGTAATGCCATGATGATGGGAGATATAGCCAATGATGTCATCTCCTAACACAGGTTCACAACAGTGTGCTAATGAGGTTTGCACGTTATCAATACCCGCCACTGAAATCACTGATTTAGCGGTGGATTTTTTCAGTTTGGCGTTAGTCAGTGTGTCTTCTAATTCGGGAACTTTTAAAAACGCCGCAAGTTGACGATTGGTAATGAGACCTTTACCGATGGTTTCCAATAACGCATCAGTGTCAGGCTGTTTAAAATGGCTAAGCGCGTCTGTTAAATTGGGATTTTTAATACCTAAGCGGTGACATTCTTTATCTAGGATAGTTTTGCCTATCGCTATTTTTTCCGCTTGTTGTTGATTACCAAACCAACTTTTTACACGACTAATAGCACGGTGTGATTTTAAGTAACCAAGGTTAGGGTCTATCCAATTGCGATTCGGTGCGCCGTCTTTGGCGGTTAAAATTTCGATTTGTTCGCCTGATTTTAGGATGTAAGTCAGCGGTACGATACGCCCATTCACTTTCGCACCACGGCAACGATGCCCTACTTCCGTATGAATCGCATAAGCAAAATCTAGCGGTGTCGCGCCCTTAACTAAATCAATCAATTTACCCGCAGGTGTTAAGACATACACACGGTCGCTAAATAACTCATTGCGAAAATTATCGCTCAAGTTATCCACATTGTGTTTTTCTTCCAGCAATTTACGCAAGGTGGCAACGCTTTTTTCCATTGCTGCCGTTTGTTTACCGCCTTCTTTATACGACCAATGCGCAGCAACGCCCAGTTCAGCATAATCGTGCATATCTTGAGTGCGTATTTGCACTTCAATACGATTACCTTCGGGGTCTAATATGACTGTATGTAGGGATTGATAGCCATTTTCCTTTGGATTGGCAATGTAATCATCAAATTCTTTGGGTATGGTTTGCCACAAGTTATGCACAATACCTAACGCGGTATAACAATGTGCTAAGTTATCCACAATCACGCGCACGGCTAATAAGTCATACAGCTCATCTATCGGCAGTTGTTTACGCTGCATTTTTTTCCATATACTGTAAATATGTTTGGGACGACCATAACATTTACAGCTAATACCTTCTTCAGCAAGTGTGCTTTGCAGTAAGTGAATAAAATTATTGACGCAGTTTTCTCGATGAATTCGATTAGTCGCAAGGGATTTGGCAATTTGCCGATAGGTAGCAGGTTCTAAATAGCGAAACGCCATATCCTCCAGTTCCCATTTGAACTGGTGTATGCCAAGACGATTCGCGATCGGGGCATAAATATCAAGGGTTTCTTGCGCGATAAAATGCCTTTCTTCATAAGATACTTGGGATAAATGACGCAAAAATTGAATTCGATACGCCAATTTGACTAACACCGCGCGAACATCGTGTGTCATGGACAATAACATACGCCGCAAAGTTTCGGCTTGATGGGGTTTGTTAGCCATTTCAGGTGAATAAACGGTGAGCTTATTCAACCACATCACATCTTTAACTAACGTAGCAACGGTATCACCAAACTGTTTTTTTATATCGGGCGGCGATGTCATCTTTTCGAGACGTGGATCGCTTAGAATAGCTGCCAGTATAGTTTCTAAATCAACATTAAAGCCCGTTAATATGGCTGCCACTTCAACACCTTTAGGACGGTGATAATGTGGGTCATCGGGAATCAATGCAACACACGCCAATGCCTGCTCTATTTGCTGACGTTCGGCTATGGAAAAGCCGCTGAAAAGTGATGTAAAAGGTTCGCTATTTGTTTGCATGATGCGATTGTAGACGATTGACGGAATTTAGTGCAATGATGCTGAATTATCAGTAAAGATAAAGACTAGCACGCAAACCTTATGCCTATGTTAATCACTAAGCAGGGCTATAAACAGTAAAAATCAAGCTAGGGTTTGATACACTATTGACTTAAACAACACACCACAGAGACCATTATGCCAATTACATTGAAAGAACTTGCTGATTTTTGTGATGCTCAAATTGAAGGCGGCAATCCGTCAATCCTCATTGATACTGCTGCCGACATTACGTCAGCACAAACGGGTCAAGTTACGCAGTTGACTAACAGCAAATACACGCGCTATCTCAAAGAATCCAAAGCATCCGCTTGTTTTATTGCCCATGATTTTGCTGTGGATACGATACCAGATGATATAGCGTTGTTGCGCTGTACTGATCCTGAAATGGCATTTATTAACGCCGTTGGTTTGTTACATCCTGCCAAAACCTATGGTCAACATATTGCACCCCAAGCTGTGTTAGGAGCTAATGTCAGTGTCGATGAGTCTGTCTATATTGGTGCGTTTGCGGTCATTGGCGACAATGTGAGTATTGGCGAAGGTAGCGTAGTGTTGGCAGGTGCTTACATCGGTAATAATGTCAAAATAGGCAAGCGCTGTCGGATTTATCCCTACGCAGTCGTTTATGATAACGTTATTATGGGTGATAACGTCATTATTCATTCAGGCGCAATTATTGGTGCTGATGGTTTTGGTTATAAATTTAGAAACCATGTCCACGTTAAAGTGCCGCAAGTCGGTAATGTCGTGATTGCTGATAATGTCGAAATTGGCGCAAATACTTGTATTGATCGAGGTGCGTTAGGTAGTACCACCATAGGCGCGGGTAGCAAAATAGATAACTTGGTACAGGTCGGTCATAATAATCAAGTCGGTAAAAACGTGATTATGTGTGGTTTAACAGGTGTATCAGGTTCTTGTACTATTGGCGATTACGCCATTTTGGCTGGCAGTTCAGGAATAGCAGATCATGTTAATATTGGACAAGGGGCTGTGGTGATGGCGCGGTCTGGTGTAGCGGGTGATATAGCAGCAGGTACGCAAGTGTTTGGTAGCCCTGCAAAAGATAAGCGTACGGCTTATAAAGAACAAGTCGCCATTAGCAAACTACCTGAATTATTGAAGACGGTAAAACAACTGGAAGAAAAAATACAAGCCTTAGAAAAACAAGGAAAGGATGAAAATTAGTACGCATCGATACTAAATTTGGGGGCATAAAAAAACCCCCCGTTAAATAAACGGGGGGTTTTTAATATTTTATTTACCTGAGATTTGCTCAGCAGAGCTGTTGTTGCTAGTGTGTCTTTTTTCGATTTTTGTGAACACTTCTTTTTGTGATTCAGCAACTGCGCCACTTTGTAAGTGTTTAGTTTCGTCAGCTTTTAACATAACAACTAAAACGATAATCGCGGCGATACATACACCAACAATCAACCAGAGATTATCTTTTTCTTCTACTTCAGCCATTTTAAAATCCTCTAAACTATAGTTATTAATTATGTTTTCCCTCTCCTCAAGAGAGCAACTCAAAAATAAATTATGAGCTGGTTGTTGAATTATTTTTAAACAACGGTGCAATTTTTATCATGAGACGTGGTGTCGTGTCAAAACTATAAATTAAAAAATACTCAAATAATTAGTATAAATTTTTAGTCACTGGCTTTATTTACTGCCAATTACCCCAATGATAATTCGCTAACACTATGAATATTAACGTTATATTTTTATGATTTCCGACTGTGAAATTTTTACAGCTAATCTAAAAATAATCACTCATTTATACGCTCTAACCAGACAGCTTAGACCTGTTCGACTTCGAACTGTTAAATAGCCTACTATCTTGCCGTCGGTATACAATAGCTACCCCGTTTTGCCACTAAACCGAATGCCCTAAATGAATACACCCAAACAACTACTGCGCTCTGATATACAGTTTGAATGCTCTGCTAAAAACTATGAACGAGGTAGTAGAGACTATTATGCAAAAGGACGTGTACTGAATCTCAACGTTGTCAGTACAGGCGCACTTTTTGTACAACTGAGTTCAACGGTTAAGGGTAATGATGTTATTCCCTACAAGCAAAATATTCGTATCACTTGGCGTTCTGATTACAGCTCTGCGACGATTACGGGCAACTGCTCTTGTCCTGTTGGTTATAACTGCAAACACGTTGCAGCGGCTTGTCTGATGTATCAATATTCGCTACAAAGTGCCGCAACAGGGGCTAATTGTTTGGAGTGGTTGGATAGTCTGGATGAAAAAAACTTACCTCATGATAGTCATCGAGAGTTTATTGCCTATATTCTTAAACCTAGCGACATTGCGCATGAATTTACTGTGGAGATATTAGTCACCAAGGAAAAAAAATCGGGTGGTTTAAGCAAAGGGCGAAAACTATCCTTACGCAATATCACTTATCTGCGCTCTGAACTCAATTATCTTCAGCCTCAAGATGAAGAGCTGATAAAACTACTTTGTGCATTAGATGATGATTATTTGGGCGACACTCCGATGCTTGCGGGTACAGTCGGTTTTTTTGCCTTAGAAAAACTATTACAAACCCATCGTTTATTTTGGCAAAACGGTACTCAACCCGCCTTAACAGTAGGAGAGCATCGAGACTTACGCTTTAACTGGCAACAATCCAGTCAGGGTGATTACCAATTATCGGTGGTCGTTGAACCTGATGCCCAGTTCATACTCACTGACCCGCCGCAATATTTGGATAGTAATAAGGGGACTATTGGTGGATTTAACACGACCAACCTAACGGCTGCACAGTTAAAAAAATACCTATCAGCACCCGCTATTCCCGCGCTATATGCCGATGAATTTAGTATGCGCTTAATAGTTGAACATACCCATTGTCCGCTGCCTGCACCGAAAATAATTCCCCTCACCGATGTATGCGACTTAACACCAACGCCTAGGCTGTTATTACTTGGTAAGCAATTACATGATAACTACTATCTGCATTTTATAGCCGTGAGTTTTAATTATGGGCAGTGGCAAGTATCGGCAAAAAACCTTGAACCCCACAGTGTCATCAAAAATGAACAAGGTTTATTACGCATTGAACGCCTCACAGACCTTGAAAATAAAGCCCTTGCGCAGCTAATGGACTGTGGCTTTCATACCTCCGCGTTTGACCTAGCCGATGAATACGCATTGTTATTAACGAGCAAAGCAGGCGAAAGCCACTGGGGCAACTTCTTGCAAAACGCACTCCCCTCCTTAAAACAAGACGGCTGGATTATCGACATAGACGACAGCTTTAAACTGAGTTTTCAAAGCCCACAAAGCTGGAATGCCAACATTAGCGAAAGCCAAAATGATTGGTTTGAAATGACTTTCACAGTCGAAATTAACGGACAGCCCTACCCTTTGTTGCCATTGATTATGCCTGTGTTGGAAAACTACGCGCTAGACCAGTTACCCGAACTGCTCAACCTACCGTTAGGCGGCTATCAATACCTGAGTATTGCCAGCGACAAACTCAAGCCGATACTGGCAGTGTTATTAGAACTCTTTAACGCCAGTCACTTAGGCAAAGATGGCATACTGAAATTATCACGTTTTAATGCCGCCAGTCTTGCCGATTTGGAAAGCCACAGCTACGGGTTATTTTCCCTAACAGGTGGTCAACAACTCCGCGAATTGGGACAAAAACTAATCGCCTTTACAGGCATTGAACCCGTCGCCCTACCGACAAATTTTCAAGCGGAACTACGTCCTTACCAACAACAAGGTTTGAACTGGCTACAGTTTCTACGCGAATACTCATTTGCGGGCATACTTGCCGATGACATGGGCTTGGGTAAGACTATTCAAACTCTTGTACATTTACTGGTAGAAAAACAAGCAGGACGCATGACTACACCGTGTTTAATCATTGCGCCTACTAGCTTAATGAGCAATTGGCGACGTGAAGCTGAACGATTTACCCCAGACTTACGCATACTCACCTTACAAGGTGCAGAACGCAAACAACAGTTTGATAAAATTGATGAGCATGATTTAGTGCTGACCACTTACCCATTATTGCCTAGAGATGAAGAGATACTACTCAAACATCGCTATCATTATTTGGTACTGGATGAAGCGCAAACCATTAAAAATCCAACCAGTATCGCCGCGCAATTAGTACGAAAAATTAATACCATCCACCGTTTATGCCTGACAGGTACGCCAATGGAAAACCATTTAGGCGAACTATGGGCGCAATTTGATTTTTTAATGCCGCATTTTTTAGGCGACAGTACCACGTTCAAAAAACGCTATCGCACCCCGATTGAAACGTTAGGCGATAATGAACGTAAAATGCAATTATCCCGTCGTATTGCCCCGTTCATGCTCCGCCGCACCAAACAGGCGGTTGCCACCGAATTACCCGCTAAAACCGAAATTATTCGCACTGTGCCACTACACCCTAACCAAGCCACTTTATACGAAACTATTCGTTTGACGATGGAACGCAAAGTGCGTGATGCCATTGCCGAAAAAGGTCTAGCGCGTAGTCATATCACCATACTGGATGCGTTATTAAAATTGCGCCAAACTTGCTGCGATCCACGCACTTTATCGCTAAAAGTCGCACAAAAAATTCAAGAATCCGCCAAACTCGATTTACTGATGGACATACTGCCTGAACAACTCGAAGAAGGACGGCGTATTTTAGTGTTTTCGCAATTCACCCGCATGATTGCTCTGATTGAAGAAGAATTAAATGCTCGCCATATCAGTTATAGCAAACTGACAGGACAAACCAAAAAACGCGACGAAGCCATCGAGTTATTCAAAAGCGGCAAAGTGAATGTGTTTTTGATTAGCTTAAAAGCAGGCGGCGTAGGTTTAAATCTCACCGAAGCCGATACCGTGATTATCTATGATCCGTGGTGGAATCCAGCCGTCGAAAGCCAAGCTACCGACCGCGCCCACCGTATCGGTCAAGACAAACCCGTGTTTGTCTATAAGCTAGTCACAGAAAACACTGTTGAAGAAAAAATTCTCGCTATGCAGGATAGAAAACGCGCCCTAGCCGAAAGCATCTACACCGATGGTGCGAAAGAAGAAAGCCTAAGCCTGACCGCCGATGATTTAAGTGTTTTGTTTACACCATTGTAAATTGGCAAAGACGTTGCGATGCAAGGTCTCTATAACACGCCCATTATTTTTGCAAAAATGCTCAACTTAAACTTTAAATGTTGCCGCACTATTTTTGATACCTTCACAAATAGTTTGCAGCGGTAAATGACTGAGGTTTTTGACTGAAAAAGGATTTTGTAATTCCATGCCGATTCTATCTAATGAAAGCAAGGGATAGGCAACTAAAATGGCAATCGGTGTCGCCATTAAACCTGCTTCGCTGATGAGTGACAATGGCAACAACAGCAGGTAAATCAAAATAAAACGCCGTGCTTTAATCGCGTAAACTAATGGCATGGGTGTTTTTAGAATACGTTCACAACCACCCAGACTGTCTATTAGGGCGGCACGTTGTTCTTCAAATTTAAGAAATACAAAACTATCTATGGTTGAATTAACTCGCGCTTGTTGAATAAGCCCTGCTATTTTATTTGAGATAAACAGCGGGCTATGCGGTGCATTTTGTAGTTCGATAATGTCGCTCTCGCTCAATAGAGATTGTAAATCAACAAAATTGTGCTGTAAGCGCAACGATTCTTTGGTAGCAAATGAAAAAGCAACTATCCATTTCGTCATGTCTTCGCGCCATTGCTTATCCTCTGCCCCGTAATTCCACGTCATTAACAGCAAATTACGGCTTTGATTCACAATCGCCCCCCATAATTTTCGCGCTTCCCACCAGCGGTCATGTCCCGCATTGGTTCTAAACACCAAGACTAAACCTAATACCGCACCAATATATTCAAAAGGTGTGACGGCAAAGCGCGGCAATGGATAGTAGTAGGTATTCAACCATGCCAGTGCCAAGGTATAAAAACCTGTTAATAGTACGCTGAATAAAATGCGTGGTGTGACTGAACCTCGCCATGCCAATGCACCGCGTAAAAAATTATTATGCTCGGCTTGATTGCCAAAGTGGTTAATGTCTTTTTTGCGACCAAACATATCAAAATATCCTTTTTATAAAAAATACTTACCTCCGATTAGGTAAAAAGATAAACGCTAGCACTGAATACGCTTAACATCATCATTCCCCTAAACCAAGCCACCATTTTAGGCGATTCAACCCATGCTTGCCAGCGCGTCATAGCCGCTGCATATAAGTCTAGCACTGCAAAATAGGCTTTACGCAATAACTGCCATGTTAAGTAAATCGTGATAAGCAACCAACTGTAAAATAACACCATCTGTGCTTGTCGTGGTGATAAACCAAAAACCGCTTCAAGTAAATGTTCAATTGCCGATTCAGCGACCTCAATCAACACATGGAAGAGGTGTCCGATGATTGGCAACAAGCTATCACCAAATAACAGCAATACAAAAAATACAACGACCCAGCCCAGCAGCGTTTTTTTATTGATATGTTGCTTCAAATAAGTTTGCATCACATCCTCCCTCGCACGCATAAGGTATTTTATTTTGCGGCGTTAATCATCAAGGTGTCATCATAAAAACTGACTTCACCTGTTGAAATATCATGATTACCACCGACAATGCCACACGCCCCCGTTGCAATCATGTCCTTTAAAATCGGACTACGTTGCAAAATCGCTTGCACTGTGCGCCTGACATTAATAGCGGCAACTTTTTCCACAAATTCACTGTTACTGGAATCACGGTTTTCAACAACGGTTTTTTCATCATAAACCGCAGGCTGTATTTTAGTTAACAATGCGGTCAAATTGCCCATTTCCACATGGTCGCACGCTCCTCTAACCGCCCCACATTTACTATGACCTAATACCACGATAATCTTTGCGCCCGCCACTTTGCAGCCAAATTCCATACTGCCTAAAATATCTTCATTAATGATATTGCCCGCGATACGCACACTAAATACATCGCCTAATCCTTGGTCAAAAATCAATTCCACCGATGTGCGCGAATCTATACAACTTAAAATCACCGCAAAAGGATGTTGTCCATCGGAGGTTTCATTAGCTTGTTGCAATAAATTACGGTTGACTTTCAGATTATTGACAAAGCGTTTATTACCTTCTTTCAATAACTCCAATGCCATTGTCGGCGTAATGGCGGCTTGCATTTCTTTGGTTAACGTTTTCATTTTGATAGGCTCACAAAGTCGATTAGGGTTTAGTTATTAAGATACGGTTATCAGGAAAAATAGTAAAATAGAATAAATGAATCTCTTTTATAGGTTTTTTCGATGGATTGGACATTATGGAACGCCTCAATTATCAACATTTGTATTATTTCTGGACAGTTGCCAAACACGGCAGTATCAGTGCCGCCTGTGAAAAATTGCATCTCGCACAACCGACGATTAGCGGACAATTAAGCGTCTTTGAAGAAGCCGTAGGCGCACAGTTATGGCGTAAAGAAGGGCGAAAATTAGTATTGACCGACACGGGACAGGCGGTCTTTCATTATGCTGAAGAGATTTTTTCCTTGGGTCAGGAAATGACCAATATGCTGAAAGGTCGAAGCACGGAGCGCGGTTTACGCTTGAATATCGGCATTAGTGATGCCATGCCAAAACTGATTGCCTATCGGCTGATAGCACCGTTGTTGAATTTACCCGAACCCACACAAATCAACTGCGTGGAAGATAAAACCGAGCGATTACTCACTGACATCAGCTTACATAGCATTGATATATTATTCACCGATGTTCCCGCCACACCCGCGAGTGCTTCTAAAGTATTCAATCATTTGCTAGGTGAAACGGCGGTAGGTATTTTTGCCGCCCCGAATCTAGCAGAGCGTTATCAGCACGACTTTCCAAGTTGCCTAAAAAACGCGCCATTTTTATTACCCACTCCCAATACTGCACTACGCCGCTCTATCGATCAATGGTTTGACCAACAACACATCACTCCAATTATTAAAGCGGAAGTAGAAGACAGTGTCTTATTGAAAACCTTTGGTGCGGCAGGTGCAGGGCTATTTTTTTCACCCAGTATCGTGGCTAATGAAATTCATCGGCAATATGGTACGCCGATGCTAGGACTGGCAGAGGGCGTGTTTGAACATTTTTATGCCATCACCGCCCAACGCCGACTCAAGCATCCTTTAGTGACCGTCATGCTGGAACACGCCCAACAAGAATTATTTAGCTTACTCAATAAATCAGTCGCGTAGGATACGCAATGCGTAACTTCTCCATCATCATTCCAGTCGTCAACGAAGCCGCCAATATTCAAACCTGTTTGCTTGCCTTAGAACGTGTTCAAAATTTCA
>DFWO01000169.1 GCA_002380945.1 Methylococcaceae bacterium UBA4132
CCTGATAAGTGTTGACACATCATGGCAACTATCCTGCAAGAATTATTCTTCGGCATCATGAAGAGGGTAAACGGGGTAACAAAATAATTACCGATTTCCAATTGGAACACTTAATGCCACAAACAGGAACAGATGATTTTTGGTATCCAATGGCTGGTGTAGTTGACGAAAATGGGGAAGTAGATACAGATAGATATAATTCCATTGTTAATCATATTGGTAATTTATTTGTAATTGACTCAATAACAAATAACGAAGTGAAGAGTTTTTCCTTCGATGTGAAAAAGTCTTTTTATCAGGAAAAACTAAAGGACTGGTCAATTGCACGAATAACTGACGAAAAAACTGAATGGAAACCAGAAAATATTGAAGAGAGAGCACCACAAATAGCAGTATGGGCAAAAGATTATTGGAGACTTTAATTCGTAAGGAGCCAATAGTTTTTAGCATATTAGTCTCTCGTTCCCACGCGCTGGCGTGGGAACGAGAAAAAGCTGCCATGCTCCAGTATTGTCATCAACGGTAAGCTTCGTAAGCAAAGCATGAATCAACACAAATTCTCTATCATCATTTCAGTCCTTAACGAAGTCGCTAACATTCAGATTTGTTTGCTGGCTTTGCAAGCGTTACGCGACCGCGCAGAAATTATTGTAGTGGATGGGGGTAGTTACGATAACACGGTAGAACTTGCGACCGCTTACGCAGATAAAATCGCAGCATCTGGGCAAGGACGCGCCAGACAAATGAATCACGGCGCGAGTCAGGCGATAGGGGAGATTTTATTATTTCTTCATGTTGATACTGACTTACCCGAACACGCATTGACCTTGATTGAACAAAATCTCAGCACACGGCAAGTTTGGGGACGTTTTAATATTCAACTGTGCGCTGAATTTCTCGTTTCCACGCGTCGCGTAAGAATGCCGTGGCAACGCACCCAACAACTCATGTTTAACATCATCGCTTTCATGATGAACTGGCGTTCGCGCTTAACAGGCATTGCAACAGGCGACCAAACAATATTTGTCACCAAAACCGCTTTTAACAACGTCGGCGGTTTTCCTGAAATCAGCTTGATGGAAGACATCGCCTTAAGCCGCGCATTAAAAAAACTCAGCCCACCCGTCTGTTTAACCGCCAAAGTCAAAAGTTCGGCACGACGCTGGCAGCAATACGGGATTTTTAAAACAATATTGCTGATGTGGAGTTTGCGGTTAAGATACTGGCTGGGTGCAGACCCTGACAAATTAGCTGAACTTTATCGTGCAGGCATATTATGGAAACGTTAATCCGCTTAAGTTTTGCCCTGAGTATTTTTGTTTTAATGATTAGCTGGGAAGTGTTTAGCCCACGCCGAACTCAGCCACAACAGCGTAAAATCCGCTGGTCGATTAATTTAGGACTGGCGGCATTTAATGCTCTGATTGCCCGTTTTAGCGTTGGTGGATTGATTTATTTAAGCGCGGAAACTGCCAGTAGTCATGCGCTTGGTTTATTAAACCTGATTACCATACCAAACTGGCTGACTATTTTACTGAGCTTGTTATTTTTGGATTTTGCGATTTATTGCCAACACATCATTGCGCATCGCTGGGCATTATTATGGCGATTACATCAAGTTCATCATACCGATTTAGCCTTTGATGCCAGTACCGCCGTGCGTTTTCACCCCTTGGAAATCCTTGTTTCCCTGCTCTATAAAACCCTGTGCGTTTATATCATCGGCGTAAATCCAATGGCAGTGCTGATTTTTGAAATCGTACTGAATGGCGCGGCAACCTTTAATCACGCCAATATCAAACTCCCGCTGGATAAAATTATCCGCCTGATACTGGTTACGCCCGATATGCACCGCATTCATCATTCCACGAATCCCATCGAATTTAACAGTAATTACGGCTTTTGTTTGTCGTGTTGGGATAGATTATTTAAAACTTACACTGCAACCGCCAAACAGCCGCAAGACTTAATGGAGATCGGTTTAAAACCTTACCGCGAACCGCAAGCCTTAGGTTTTATCGCCTTGTTATGGTTACCGTTTAAACCTTTACGCCGTTCCTAATGGACTACTTATACCCCGATGCGGTACTACTCATTTTTTGCAAAGCCCCGATTGCAGGGCAAGTAAAAACCCGTTTAATCCCCACATTGACCGCTGAACAAGCTGAACAACTGCATATTGAACTCACTCTAAGCATCCTAGAACGCGCCACCCAACAACCATTATGTCCTATCCAACTCTGGTGTACACCGTCAATTCATCATGAGTTTTTTAACACACTCACCCACAACTACCCCATCACCCTCTGGCAACAACAAGGCAAGGATTTAGGCGAACGCATGAATTACGCTTTGAATACTGCACTGAAAAATTATCAACGCGCGGTGTTAATCGGTTGTGACTGCCCGTCATTAACCCTGCAAGATTTAGTCGCCGCTATTCATGCGTTAAATGAGCAAACCCCAGTCGTGCTAGCACCTGCCGAAGATGGCGGTTATGTGCTGATAGGCTTAAATCGCCCACACCCTGAATTATTCGCTAATATGCCGTGGAGTCAGTCACACTTAATGCAACAAACCCGCGCCCGTTGTCAGCAACAGGGTATTGCCTATTATGAGCTAACCACGCAATGGGATGTCGATACCCCAGCGGATTTACTACGCTATCAAGCTCTTTAATGTACTGACAAAGTCAGTCACTTCAGCGGCAGTATTCGCTATGCCTAAACTAATACGCACGGCGGTTTTAGCTTGTTCAGGTGTCATGCCCATTGCCAGTAATACATGACTGGGCTGACTGCCGCCACTGGCACACGCTGAACCACTAGCAACGGCGATGCCTTTGGTATCTAATTGCATGACTAGCATTTCACCATCGACGTTTTCAATGCCAAACATAACGGTATTCGGTAGCCTGTCGGCGTGTTGAGCAAAAATCGTTAACTGAGGAATGCTGGTGAGTTGTTGTTCTAGTAAAGTTCTAAGCGCAAGTAGCTGTTCACTGCGTTCGGTTAATTCATTTTTTGCTAGTTCAGCGGCTTTGCCAAACGCGATGATGGCGGCGACATTTTCAGTACCCGATCTTAGGTTTTGTTCTTGTCCGCCACCGCGTAACAGTGGATTGATGGTGATATTTTTACCGACAACCAACGCGCCACAGCCTTTAGCTCCATAAATTTTATGACTGGATAAGCTCATTAAATCGACATTTAATGCGTCAAATGAGACTGGAATTTTACCCAAGGCTTGTACAGCATCAGTATGTACTGAAATGTCATGGGCTTTTAACTGTTCGGCATAAGAAGCGATAGGTTGAATAACGCCAGTTTCATTATTTGCCAGCATCATTGATACCAGTTGAGGCTGGCAGTCAATAAGCTGATTGATGGCATCCTGCGTGATACGCCCATTGCTATCTACGGCTATCATGGTCAAGTCATGACCTTGAGTTTTTAAATGCAGTGCGGGTTCGATAATAGAAGGGTGTTCAATAGCAGACACCGCAAAATTGGCATTCGGGCTGAGTGTGGCTAATGCCAGATTATTGGCTTCTGTGCCACCGCTGGTAAAAATAATCTGTGGGGCAGATACGCCAACCAAGGCGGCAACTTGTTCACGGGCAGTATCAATGGCACTGCGTACTAATCTGCCGTGACGATATAAGCTGGAGGGATTGCCGTAGTAGGTTTTCAAAAAAGGTAGCATTGCCGCCAACACCCGCTCATCGAGCGAGGTGGTGGCATTATGATCAAGATAGATCATTGCAAATTGTTCATTAAATCGGCATGGTTACGAATTTCAACGACTTGCTGAGCGTTTTGGTCCTGTCTTTCCGCGACTTCTTGAACGCGATTTTTTGCTAATAAGTCAGCCAGTGTGATTTTTTGCAAATAATCTCTAATGTGTTCACCTAAATCCATCCATAAATCGTGTGTTAAACACTCATGAGTTTTTTGACAATTGGCTTCGCCACCACATTTAGTTGAATCAATACGTTCGCCCACTGCTGCGACAATATCGGCAATACTGATGTCACGCGCATCACCGCATAGGCTATAACCGCCACCTGGTCCGCGTACACCTTTAACCAAATTAGCACGACGCAAACGCGCAAATAATTGTTCCAGATACGATAAAGAAATAGTTTGTCTAGCGGCTATGTCGATTAAAGTCACTGGTTTTAATTGACTATGAAAAGCCAAGTCCAGCATTGCAGTCACTGCATAGCGTCCTTTAGATGTTAAACGCACAAAAATCACCTTGTAAAAATAGTGTTAAAAATAAACACTATACATAACCTAGCATAATAGTCAACTAATGCACACTCACGCTAAGTATCCGACTTATAGCTGTCTTCAATCTCACAACCATTCAAGGTACAAATGGGCGTTTCTGTGCAATCAATACCCGCTTTATTAACGGCTGTTTGCAGGGTGGCGATTTGTTTATCCAATACTTGAATATGATCCAACATACGATTAATCGCATGAGCAATAGGATCAGGCATATCAGCCGTCATGCCGTAAGCGTTAAAGCCTATTTTGCTGGCTATCTCATTAAGCTCCGCTTTTTTAGCCTGACTATCAACAATATGGGCGGGAATACCGACCACCGTCGCGCCCGCAGGAACGGGTTTTAACACCACTGAATTTGAGCCAACTCGCGCACCTGCACCGATTTCAATAGGACCCAAGACTTTTGCACCCGCACCGATAACGACACCATTATGCAAAGTGGGATGACGTTTGCCTTTATTCCAAGTCGTTCCACCTAAGGTAACGCCATGGTATAAGGTACAATCATCACCAATAATCGCCGTTTCACCAATAACAACACCCATGCCATGATCGATAAAACACCGTCGCCCAATCACAGCACCTGGATGAATTTCAATGCCTGTCAACCACCGCGCTAAATGGGCAATGAAACGCGCCAACCATTTAAACCCTGCATTCCAGCAACGATGACTTAGACGGTGAATTAAAACGGCATGAACACCTGGATATGTCGTGATAATTTCAAACACCGATTGCGCGGCGGGATCACGCTCAAAGACACAGGCAATATCTTCTTTTAGCCAATTTAACATTATTTGTTATGCCTCTTATTGTGATCTTGCGACATTCTTAAAATACCTCTCAAAATGTCTAATTCCTTAGTATCCAACAGGGTGCGGTTATAAATCCGCCGCAAACGGCGCATGATGGATTTTGATTTATAAGGGTGCATAAAGCCAATATCAATCAGTGCTTGATGCAAATGTTCATAAAAAGAATCCATTTGAGTAGCGGTAGCTAACGGTTGCTCTCCCCTATCTCCGACTAAAACCTCCTGTTGGACTCCTGTCGCAACAAATAATTCATAACACACCACTTGCACGGCAGCGGCGATATTTAAAGAACTGTATTCGCTATTACACGGAATACGCAGTAAAAAATGACATAAATCTAATTCATGATTTTTTAAGCCTGAATTTTCTCGACCAAATACGATAGCGACTTTATTGTGCGGCTCATTTATTACCACTTTTTCAGCGCATTGCCTAGGCGTTAATTCTGGCCAACTAATGCTTCGACCTCGCGCACTTGCACCAATTACCAACTGACAATCTGCCACTGCCTCTGATAAACTTTGATAAATAACAGCGCGTGCTAACACATCATCCGCGCCCGATGCTCTTGCCGTTGCTTCCGCACAGGGAAATAATTTGGGTTTGACTAAGCATAAATTATTCATGCTCATGTTCTTCATCGCCCGAGCCACCGCGCCAATATTGCCAGAGTGCGATGTTTCGACTAAAACGATTTTTATGTGAGACAGCAAGGTGTTGTCCTTTATTACATATTACAAAAAGTGGTAAGTTTACCAAAATATTGCGTATTTCAGGGTGTTTTATCCGTTAAGTAGCCATTTGAACCATCTCACTAATACTCATAATTTTTCATAAAAAACCCGCGTTATTGCTTAAACTCAAGTACAATAAAACAACTTTGACTGACCAAGTTGAGGAATATCCATCTGATTGATAAAAGAATTGTGCTAATTTGAACACATCAACATTGCGAATGATATTAACAACGAACGAGACCAATCTTGTCTTGAGCTGGCTAACAACGCCAACAAAACGATCATTACCTCCGTATGCTTAATTACAACAATCTAAAAAATCAACAACCCACTATTATCTTTAGTATGTGTAAAAAATTAACGAGTTCACACGCAAATTATATGGCTGTTTGGAGTTTGCTATGCAAGTGACTCCTACTGCCATCGCCGATGCGCTGATTATTGAACCTAAAGTATTTGGTGATACGCGCGGTTTCTTTTATGAAAGTTTTAATCAAGCGGCATTCTCTCAAGCAACGGGCGTTAACACACCGTTTGTACAAGATAATCATAGCCGCTCCAGTCAAGGCGTATTGCGCGGTCTGCATTACCAAATCCAGCAACCACAAGGTAAATTAGTGCGCGTAGTGCGCGGAGCTGTTTTTGATGTTGTAGTCGATATTCGCCGCTCTTCGCCTACGTTTGGGCAATGGATTAGCTTAGAACTGTCTGAAGATAATCATCGTCAACTCTGGATACCCGCTGGTTTTGCGCATGGCTTTTTAGTACTCAGTGACTGCGCTGAATTTCTATACAAAACTACCGATTACTACGCTCCTGAATTTGAGCGTTGTATCGCGTGGAACGATGCGACTATTGGTATTCAATGGCCGTTACAAAATGAGCCTCAGCTTTCTGCCAAAGATCAAGCAGGGGTGTTACTTTCCCAAGCCGAATTGTTCTCATGAATCCTCACGCAACACACCCCATTTCACCCATCGCTTTGCTGCGCAGCTTAATACACAATCGCCAACTCATCTCACAAATGGCTAAACGAGAAGTAGTGGGACGCTATAAAGGTTCCGTTATGGGCTTACTGTGGTCTTTTCTTAATCCTATTTTCATGTTGGTTGTTTACACCTTCTTTTTTTCCGTGGTGTTTAAAGCCCGTTGGGGAGTTGTTGAAGGTGTTGAAGAAAGTAAAACTCAGTTCGCGGTGGTGTTATTCGTCGGTATCATTGTGCATGGGCTATTTGCTGAAGTGCTAAACCGCGCGCCTATGCTCGTCACTAGCAATGTTAACTACGTTAAAAAAGTTATTTTTCCATTAGAAATTTTGCCAGTTGTTAGTTTAAGTGCTGCATTATTTCACTCCTTAGTCAGCTTAATGGTACTACTCGTCGCTTTTGTCACTTTTAACCACTACTTACACTGGACGATTATTTTCGCGCCACTGGTATTTTTGCCTTTAATTATCCTCAGCCTTGGTTTTGCGTGGATGCTGGCATCGCTAGGCGTATTTCTGCGTGATGTTGGACAAACCATCGGTCTTTTTACCACTGTCTTGATGTTTATTTCCCCTGTGTTTTTCCCCATTACCGCCATGCCAGAAGAATACCGACCCATCATCATGGCAAATCCGTTGACGTTTATTATCGAACAAGCACGCGAAGTCCTTATTTGGGGACACTTACCTAATTGGATAGGTCTCGCTATTTATACCTTAGTAGCCTGCGTAGTCGCGTGGCTAGGCTTCATCTGGTTTCAAAAAACCAGAAAAGGCTTCGCTGACGTTTTATAGTTAAAAAATTGAATCAATCACTCAAAAGCAACAAAAATTATGACCGACATTGCCATTCGTGCAACTCACTTAAGTAAGTGTTATCACATCTACAATAATCCACAAGACCGTCTCAAGCAATTTGTCGCACCTCGTCTGCAACGCATGGTGGGACGCACGCCTAAACAATACTTTCATGAGTTTTGGGCTGTTAACGATGTGTCGTTTGAAATCAAGAAAGGTGAAACCGTTGGCATTATCGGACGCAATGGATCAGGCAAGTCCACCTTATTGCAATTGCTCTGCGGCACACTCACACCGACTAATGGACAGGTAGAGATTAACGGGCGCATCGCCGCGTTATTGGAATTGGGTTCAGGGTTTAATCCTGAATTTACAGGACGCGAAAATGTTTATATGAATGCCTCTATATTGGGGCTAAGCAATGAAGATGTACTAGAACGCTTTGATGATATTGCCGCTTTTGCCGATATTGGTGAATTTATCGAGCAACCTGTAAAAACTTATTCTAGCGGTATGTTTGTGCGTTTAGCCTTTGCGGTCAACATTCTATCAAACCCCGATATTATGATTGTCGATGAAGCACTGGCAGTCGGTGATATGAACTTTCAAGCAAAATGTATGACAGCATTGACTCGTATTCAAGAGCGTGGAGCAACTGTTCTGTTTGTTAGTCATGATATAGGTTCAATAAAAAGCTTATGTTCACGAGGCATTTATCTTGAGCATGGTAATATCAAAGCCATCGGCAAAGCTCCTGATGTAGCGGAACAATATATGCGCATTATGCGAGAAGAAATGAATGCAGAGCATCGCAAATTTGTTCGCGTAACGTCTGAGTTTGTGCTGGAAGATAAAGAAGAATCTGTGCCAGTACTGGACAAAAATAACCACGTTTTGAAACGATCAGATGCGTTTGATAAACGGGTAGCTGTATTCCGATATGGCTCTGGAGGCGCAAAAATAACCTATGTTGAGTTACTCAATATGAGTAATGAACCGATACAGTCTGTAGAGTTCAATCAAGAAGTAAAAATACATATCTATATTGAAGCATTATCAGAATTGAATATTTCGGTCAATTTCAATATTAGGGATGACAAAAAGGTGAATTTGACAGGGTGTGGATTTCGTCCAGCTGAACATAAGTTATTGACAACTGAAATCGGCGGGCAATATTTGGTCGAATATACCCTTAAGTTTCCCTTCCAAGAAGGCAACTATTCACTGCTTGCACAATTATCTTCGCCGATAGTCATTGATGAAACTGCTGAGTTTTTGGATATAATTGAAGATGCGGTCGTTTTTCAGATGGAGAGGTGGAAAATAGCAAGAATTTGGTCGAAAGTTCATTTATTCCCAACATTAAATGTGACAAGGCTGTCTTGAAATGATTAATAAAATTAAAAAATGTCTTTTACTAAATAAATCACTCGATAGTTTTCCAAGTTTTATGATAATCGGCGTACAAAAAGCGGGTACTACAACGCTTTTTGATTTACTTAATCACTGTCTAAATTTTTGTGGTTCATCTGATAAAGAATCTGGATTCTTCACTAAAGATGTATTTTATAAACAGGGTAATGAATGGTATTTGAAGCAATTTGAACAGTGTAATAGTGATGCGATAAAGTTCGAAGCAACACCAGAATATTTATATTATCCTGATACACCTAAGAAGATTTTTTCATTTAACAAGCAAATGAAGTTTATTGTTATTTTAAGAGACCCTGCTGCTCGATGTTACTCAGCGTGGAATATGTTTAAGTCTTTTAATGATAATGAGAACTTTGCTGAGCAAATTTATAATAATTTTACTCGATATGCTAACCCGCCTTTAAGGGATGCCATAAGTGATTTATTATTTACAAAACACTTTCCATCTTTTAAACAGGCAGTTATCGATGATATTCAGAGATACGAGTCAAAGTCGAATGACATGGAGCCGTCTTTTGTGAGAAGAGGTCTATATTGTGAGCAAATCGAAAACTACCTTCACTATTTTCATCTTTCGCAGTTTCTTTTCCTTGAACAAAGGGAATTGAATTATCCTGATTCGGTCTTGAAAAAGATTGCTCATTTCCTAGATAAAGAAATTGATGTGACCACAATTGAGCATCCTGTGATGAGCAATGTAGGAACGTATAAAGCGGGTGACGAAAACTTGAATGAAATGATGGTAATGTTAAAATCTTTTTATAAGCCGTTCAATCAAAAACTATTCAGTCAGATTGGCATCCATTACGACTGGAACGAACAATGATTACAGTTACTAAATCTTATATCCCATCCTTAGATGACTACACTGTTTATCTTGAAAAGATATGGCAATCAGGTCAACTTACCAATAATGGTTCGCTATGCCAACAACTGGAACATGATATTGCTAACTATCTCGGCGTTGCCAATCTGGAGTTGGTAAGTAACGGTACGCTTGCAATTCAACTTGCCATCAAAGCACTCAATCTGCAAGGCGAAATTATTACCACGCCGTATAGCTATGTTGCAACTACCAGTTCAATTCTGTGGGAAGGATGTAAACCTGTTTTTGTAGATATTGAAAATCACAGCTTTTGTATTAATTCTGAGTTGATAGAGCGTGCTATCACCGAAAAAACCTCGGCGATTCTTGCTACCCATGTATATGGTTATCCATGTGACGTAATAAAAATTCAACAGATTGCCGATAAATACAAACTCAAAGTCATATACGATGCCGCTCATGCTTTTGGAGTAAAACTGGCTGGCAAATCAATTTTGCAGTATGGCGATTGCAGTACTTTGAGTTTCCATGCCACTAAGTTGTTTCACACAGCCGAGGGAGGGGCAGTAATATCTAGGAATGGAGAAGTTGCTAAACGTGTTTTTCTCATGAAAAAATTCGGTCATGTTGGCGAAGATGACTATCTTGACATCGGCATCAACGCAAAAATGTCGGAATTACACGCAGCAATGGGACTTTGTGTTTTACCTAAGGTGAATGACATCATTGCCTATCGGCGCATGGTATCTAAACTGTATGATTCTGGTCTCGAAGGATTAGAGCTAATTTCCCCGAAAGTTGCCCAAGGCTTGGAATATAACTACGCCTATTATCCAGTAGTATTCCCTTCGTATAACGATATGATGCGCGTACGGCAAGCTCTGATAGACGGAGGTATCATGCCGCGTCGGTATTTT
This sequence comes from Methylococcaceae bacterium UBA4132, assembly GCA_002380945.1. GTDB lineage: Bacteria > Pseudomonadota > Gammaproteobacteria > Methylococcales > Methylomonadaceae > UBA4132. Next base: position 10,808 of record DFWO01000169.1, read on the forward strand.
TATCCTTCATTAAATACGCTACCGTATTTATCGATTGAGCGACAAAGCTCATGCCCTGTATCAGAAAACATCGCGAGTCGAGTGCTGTGTTTGCCGCTTTACTTTGGCTTAGAGCAACAGGATGTACATAAAATTTGTAAAATTGTCATTGAGGCAATGGTATGAAATTGGCGATTATGCAACCCTATTTTTTTCCTTATTTAGGGTATTTTCACTTAGTGAATGCGGTTGATAAATTTGTTTTTTACGATGATGTAAATTATATAAAGAACGGCTGGATAAACAGAAATCGGTTACTATTTTCAGATAATCCAAAATACTTCACTATACCTCTAGCTGGGGCTAGTCCGTTTCTGAAAATAGACCAGATTTGTGTGCAACAAAATGGCATTTGGCAGAAAAAACTATCTGAATTAATGCGCTATTCCTATTTAAAAGCCCCGAATTTTAAGGTAGTTCATCAGCTATTTTCAGATGTACTGTTTGTCGATGATATTCGTATTTCTGAGTTGGCAAAGTTAAGCGTAAAAGCTGTTTCTGAATATCTTGGACTAGCTACTCAATTTATTGAATCATCATCTGTGTACAAAAATGTGCAATTGAAAGGAGCAGAGCGAGTACTTGATATTTGCATTAGGGAGAAAGCCAGCGAATATTATAATCTTCCTGGAGGTAGATTACTTTATGATGAGGAGTTATTTAATTTAAACGGAGTAGAGCTACATTTTATTTTACCTAAACTTGTTCCATACAAACAATTTTTGAATACATTTCAGCCCTGTTTATCCATTATTGATGTATTGATGTTTAATGATAAGGATGCTATCCGTGAAATGCTTAATGTCGGTGAGAGACTTTGATTAGTGCCGCTATTGGTGGGTATTTTGAGCTAGAATTACCTGTGGTTAAGGGAGAGTGGTATGCGGAAGCCTATCACTTCCAGTCTGCTCGTGCTGCTTTTTTGGCTCTGTTGTTAGAAGGTCATCCAACTCGTGTGTGGATGCCTTGGTATATTTGTGACAGTATGATTGAGCCTCTATATATGGCGGGGGTGGCAGTTTCTCGTTATTTACTTGATGATAATCTGAATATAAAAGAAAGTATTACACTAAAGCCAAACGAATGGTTGTTTTATGTAAATTATTTTGGAGTAAGTGGTTTCCTAGTAGATAAATTATTGGAGTCTTATCCTCGAGATCAAGTTGTTATTGATAACTCACAGGCATTCTTTTCACCACCACGAGATTGTTTAGCGACTATATACTCTCCACGTAAATTTTTTGGAGTGCCAGATGGTGGCTATCTTTTCACTATTTTGGATGTGTCAGTTCCTGATGAAGTGGACGATGGTTCTATTAATCGTTGTACCTATTTGCTAAAACGACTTGCCTCAGAGCCAGACTCAGGTTATTTGGATTACCAGATAGCAGAAAAAAGTTTGATCGGACAGTTACCAAAGCGGATGTCTAGGCTTACCCAACATCTACTTTCCACGATTGATTATAATACTGCACGACTTCAACGTAATGAAAACTTTGCCTTTCTTCATACTCATCTTCAGCATTTGAACTTGTTTAATCTTAAGTTAGGATGTGATGACGTGCCGATGTGCTATCCTTTTCGGAGTTTTCATAAGGAAGTTCGTAACCATTTGATTAAAAAGCGTATATTTATACCAATATACTGGCCAGAGATCACAGAGATAAATGTAAATTCATCAACAAAGATACTTGCACAACAATACTTACCCCTTCCCTGTGATCAGAGATATGCTCCTCAGTTATTGAGTAAACTTGTCGCCGAAATTGTTGGAGAGATAGTTAATTGAACGTTTCTATAAATAAAGGTTAAAAAATGAAGAAGCTTGCTATTTTTGGAGTTCCTCGCTCTGGGACATCGTGGCTTAGCCAAATTTTTAACAGTCATCCAGATGTCATATCGCGTTCGCAGCCATTATTCTCATTCGGACATAAAGGTAGGCTAACGGATTATTCGACATACAAAGAGATCAATCTATTTTTCGATGAAATTACTCATACGAAAGATTCATTTGCCTTGATGAAGTGTGATATGCATAAAAGTTATCCAGCATTTGATAAATCTCTGATGCCAACTTATATCTCATTTAAAGAAACTCGCTATTTGTATGTCATTGAAAATATATTGAAGCAATGTTCTGATATAAAAATAATTGGTATTGTCAGAAATCCATTGGCGTGTCTCGCTTCATGGATTCAATCACCGAAAGAATTTAATCCAGAATGGAATATCTATCAAGAATGGCGGTTAGCACCAAGCAAAAATCAGAATAAGTCTGAAGAGTTTTTTGGGTTCGACAAGTGGAAAGAAGTTGCTGGAAATTTTCTCAAATTTCAAGCTGAGTTTCCAAATCAATTTAAGCTGGTTAGATACGAACAGTTAAATGCCAATCCAATAGAGATTACTGCTGATATTTTTGAGTTTTGTGGATTAAAGGTACATCCTCAAGTAAGCGAATTTATTAATGCCAGCCAATCTACGCATGATAATGACCCTTATTCTGTTTTTCGAGCTAAAGCTAACGATACTCAATGGCTAAATGTACTGCCATCTGACATCGTGGACGAAGTGCGGCGTGATTTGTGCAATTCGCCATTGCAAACTTTTTTTATGGAACAACCTAATGCCAAAAGTAACTGTTATCCTGACCTCTTTTAACCATGAAAAATATATTCGTGAAGCGATTGACAGTGTACTCAATCAAACCTTCACCGATTTTGAACTGATTATTTGGGATGATGCCTCAAGCGATGGTTCGTGGGAAATTATTTGTGCTTACGATGATGTTCGAATTAAAACATATCGTAATGAGCAGAATTTACGGGGGGGCAATGTTAATCGATCCCTGAAAGTAGCTACAGGTGAATATATTGCTATTCATCACTCTGATGATGCGTGGGAATTAAATAAGCTAGAGAAACAAATCGATTTTCTTGAAGCCAACCCAGAGGTTGGTGCGGTCTTTACTTGGGCAAAAATAATTGATGAACAGGGTGAGGAAATACCAAATGATTATTTTACTCAAGAGAATAAAAGCCGTTGGCAATGGTTGCAACAATTATTTACGGGTGACAATCGTCTGAACCATCCGAGTATCCTGATTAGAAGACAGTGCTATCAAGACGTGGGGTTATATCGCTATGACTTAGCCCAAACACCTGATGCTGAAATGTGGAGTAGGCTGTTACTAAAATTCCCTATACACATCATTCAAGAAAAACTAACTAAGCATCGATTATGCTCTGACAACTCTAATACCAGCGGTTACAGAATTGATGTTAAAATTAGAACAAGTAACGAATGGAATATAATTCGAGAAAATTTTCTCTCTCTCACCCATTTTGAAGATATTGTTACCATATTCCCCAATCTCGAACGCTATAGAAATCCAGCAGGATTTGATAATAAGTTTTTGCTGGCGATGGCTTGTTTATACGAATGCAAACAAAGAAATGCTTGGCAACTCGGTTTAACTTGGCTGTTTGAATTACTTAATGACAACGCCCGTTGCCAAAAAATAGCCGAGCTGTATGCTTTTTCTTATGCTGATTTAATCAAATTAACGGCGGAGTTTGATGTTTATCGTATCGAATCCGTTTCGCTTGATGAGTTGCAAGCAAAAATAGAAAACTTACAGGAAAGTAACGCTTGGCTAGAATCACAATGTACGGCTTGGGAGAACACCGCTATTGAGCGTGAGCAATTCATTAAGGACTTACAATCTAGCAATACTTGGTTAGCGTCACAACGTACTGCGTGGGAGAACACTGCTATAGAGCGTGAACAATTCATTAATGATTTACAAAATACCGCTATAGAGCAAGAGCAATTCATTAATGATTTACAAAATACCGCTATCGAGCGTGAACAATTTATTAAAGACTTAGAGTCACAGCGTTCCGCATGGGAAAACATAGCCACTGAACGTTATACTCTCATTAATGATCTTTATGCGTCACATTCGTGGAAAATAACTCGACCTATGCGTTTTTTCGCACGACTCATACATAATCCTAAATTATTATTTGTAAAATTCCACAAATAGGTTTATACTCCTTTTGGAGAATATAAAGGTCAAAATGAATATAGATATGTATCGGATGTTTTTTCAAATCCAGAAAAAACATTGGTGGTTTGTCACTAAGAAAAAAATTGTTTTGGATACTATTGACCAATATTTAAACAAAACTGTTGATATTAGAGTGTTGGACATCGGCTGCGGAAGCGGCTTGATGTTAAATGCTCTGGAAAATATAGGACAGACTTTTGGTATGGATATGTCTGATGATGCCATTAATTTTAGCAAAGAGATATTTAGCAGTAAGGTAAAAAAAGGTTTTCTACCCAATCAAGTACCTTATGAGAAAAATTTCTTTCACCTTATTACCGCTTTGGATGTAATTGAGCATATAGATCAAGATGTTGAATCATTAAAGGCAATACGCTCGCATCTTGTTCCAGAGGGTAAAGCGGTAATCACTGTACCTGCGTATATGTTTCTGTGGTCAAAGTTTGATGAATTGAATGAACACAAACGTAGGTATACACTTGCAGAACTTAATGCAAAGTTGCTGCAAGCAGGGTTCACAATAGAGAAAATATCTTATTACAATACTTTGCTTTTTCCTGCCGTTTTTGTTGTGCGTATGCTGAACAATATTTTAAAACGAGATGGTGCATCTGACATTGATATGCCAAGTTTGCCGTTGAATTTTGTTCTCGAAAAAATTTTTGGCATTGAAAAGTATTTGCTTAGATTTACAAATCTGCCATTTGGGGTTTCGATTCTGGCGGTGGTCAGAAAATGACTTCGTATCATGGTGAGCTAATAACAAAAGAATCAAAAAATATACACGATTCTGCACTCCATCGTATTTCTCTCGTTATCCCCGTTTATTGTGGAGAAAAAACCCTCCCGACCTTAATTGAGGAAATTGCGCCGCATACTTTAGTACAATTAACCCCTGATGGCATTAGTTATATAGTCTGTGAAGTCATTCTTGTACACGATTGCGGTCCTGATCAATCTGATAGAATTTTGGAATTACTTGCTGCTCAATATTCATTTGTTCGACCAATATGGTTGTCTCGAAATTACGGTCAACACGCGGCGACAATGGCAGGCATGGAACATGCAACAGGCGATTGGGTGGTCACTATTGATGAGGATTGCCAACAAAACCCCGCAGATATTGGTTGTATGCTAGATAGGGCTGTCAGTGCATCACTTCAACTGGTTTATGCTCAACCCACCAACCCACCGCCTCATGGCTGGTTGCGAAATACATTAAGCCGAACGGCTAAAGCGGTTACTACCAAATTGTTGGGTAACAGTCAGATAGGAAAATTTAACAGCTTTCGATTAGTTGACGGTGATATTGCGCGAACTTTAGCAGCATACTGTGGCAATGGCGTTTATCTCGATGTGGGGCTTTTTTGGATTGTTGCTCGTGTTGGTCACTGTCCTTTACAACTGAGAAATAAATTAGATCGCCCCTCTGGATATTCGTATTTAAAGCTATTTGGTCATTTCTGGAATTTAATCCTTACCACAGGTACTCGTCCGCTTAGGTTGATTACTATTATGGGTTTTAGTTCTTTATTTTTAGCCATAGCCATTTCAGGCTATGCGTTTTATGGTAAGTTTATTAACAATGATCCTGTACAAGGTTGGGCATCATTGTTAATTGTAGTGTCCTTTTTCTCTGGAGCAACATTGACCTCATTAGGAGTCATTGCCGAGTATCTTGCAGTCACTATGGGTATCGTAATGGGAAAACCTTTATATGTCGTCAGCACTAAACCTACTCGGTCTAAGATTCATTAACTAATTCATTTATGCTAGCACTGAAATTGCATTTTAAACTTAATTTAAATTAGCACTTACCGATGATAAAAAATAATCTGACATTCGATTGGTGGAAAGAAATTATGTATCTTGTGCGCCATGCGGGCAGTGGTGTAGTCAATACGATTGTTGGCTTTATTGTTATATTTGTCGCAATGAGCTTAGGTTTTTCACCCATAATTTCCAACGCTACTGGATATGGTGTCGGGTTCATATTGGGATTTGTAATTTCAAAAAAATTCGTTTTTCGCAGTAATGGGCATTTTGTTACTGAAAGTATTCGTTATCTTATTGCTTTTGCTCTCTCATTTACATTCAATTTATTAGTGTTACATTTTGCATTACTCTATTCAAATCTTCATGCAATGGCATCTCAAGTTTTGGCAGCTATGGCTTATACATTTCTTATGTATATATTGACACGTTTATTTGTATTTAATACAAGTAGAATTGGTATTGTTAATTAAAAAT